>DATFMC010000070.1:0-17425 GCA_035267105.1 Geopsychrobacteraceae bacterium | reverse complement strand
GCCATGACTCTTTGCAGTCTTTGAACGACATGGCGAACCATGCCAGAGGGATTTTTTCAACGACGACCGGCAATCTCAAGGTGGCTAAGATTTCATACGCTGAACTGGAAGAGGTTCGCGAGCAGGTTATAGCAATGACGGGCATGATAGAAAGCTACTCTTCTGCCATCGTCGACCTTGATGGCAAGTCTCATGAAATTAAGAATTTTGTCGGGCTGATTAGCGAGATCTCTCATCAGACATCTCTTTTATCTCTGAATGCTGCCATAGAGGCGGCTCGAGCCGGTGATGCGGGCAAAGGGTTCGCTGTCGTTGCCCGTGAGATCAAGGTTCTGTCAGAAAGGGTCAATGAGGCCAATACAGGTATTTCTGAAAAAGTTGGTTTGATGCTTGATCAACTGGGGGACTCTTCTGAGGAAGTGCGCAGTATCTTCGCCTTTTCAGCGGGGACGCAGAAAGCAGTGCAGACTTCCTGCGAGCATTTTCAAAAGATTATCAGCGATTTTGAACATAACTCTTCCCAGTTGGAAGAGATGGCCCTGGCCATTAATCAGTTGTTGGCAGCCAATGGTGAAGTCACTGAGAAGATGTCGCATATCAGCGATCTGAGCCGTGAGGTTTCAGAAATGATGTCCGATTCGGAACAACACTCACTGGCTCTCATGGAGGATACGGAACGGATGCAGGAGGTGGTTGCCCATTTCAAGACCGGAGAGGGTTACCTGGAGCAGATTATCATTCGGACCAGAGAGTTTCGTGATGATGTTCAGCAACGCTTGGAGCGATTACAAAAAGAGCAGTCCCTGGATATTTTTGACCAGAATTATCAGCGCATAGCTGACACTGATCCACCCAAGTTCAAAACGGTTTACGATGCAGTTCTGGAGCAGCAATTTCAGCCTCTGTACGATCAGATGACGCATGAACTGGAAGGGGCCACCTATTGTTTATGTGTCGACAAGAATGGTTACGGGCCGACCCATAACAGCGTCTTCTCAGAACCTTTGACTGGTGACTATCAAATCGATCTGCTGCGTAGTCGTGACAAGCGATTTTTCGATGATCCGACCGGTCTACGCGGTGCCCGCAACACCAGTCCTTTTTTGCTGCAGACCTATGCACGGGATACGGGGGAGGTCCTGAGTGACCTGTCGCTGCCGATTATCATTGGTGAGCGTCATTGGGGGGCTGTTCGGCTCGGGTTCAATCCGCATGTTCTGTTGAAAAAGAGTTCAAAGACAAATTGAAGAGAATTGGTTCTGTCGGTGACTGGCGTACTGAAAGTGACCAGAACCTATGCTCGATCCGCTTAATTGAAGCCAGTCGTTATGGAGCGCATTGATGAGATTGGAAAATTTAAAAATTGTTCAAAAATTATGGTTGATGCTTGGACTTCCTCTGCTGGCCCTTACGCTGATCACCGGTTTTTTTCTGTTGGATAGTCGAGACCAGACCATAGAGGATCGAAAAGTCAAACTTCGCAATCTGGTCGAGGCCGCCCACGCAACGACCGATTATTATTATCAACGCTCTCAGAGCGGTGAATTGAGTGTGGAGGCAGCGCGCACTCAGGCAATGGGCTTAATAGAGCAGATGCGTTATGGTGAAAATGGCTACCTGTGGATCAATGATATGCAGCCGAAGATGATCATGCACCCCTTTGCCAAAGCACTGGAAGGGACCGATCTTCGAGATTACAAAGACCCTGATGGGACCCGGCTATTTGTTGAGTTTGTTGAGGCAGTCAGAAGAGATGGAAATGGTTTTGTCGACTACGTCTGGCAGAAGGGAGATGACAGTACCTTTTTGGCTCCCAAGCTCTCCTACGTCAAAGGGTTTTCTCCGTGGGGCTGGGTTATCGGTACAGGGATGTATATCGATGACGTGAATGCTGAATTTTACCAGCGAGCAGGGATCATTGCGGCAATTATTCTGGTGGTGATGCTGGCGCTGGGATTCGTGTCTTATCGTATTGGCGATAGCATCGCGACACCGGTGATTACTGCAGGCAAGATTGCAAGACGGTTGGCCAAGGGGGATATGACGCGTGAAATAAGGTTGACCGGCACTGATGAATGTGGGCAGCTCCTAGCCGCGATGAAAGAGATGGCGACGTCGCTGAAAGGGGTTGTCGAGGTCACCAGGGAAATTTCCAATGGAAACCTCGCCGTTGAAGTTCAGGAACGCTCTGCGCAGGATGAATTGTTGCAGGCTCTAAACGCAATGACCCATAAGTTAGGCGAGGTTGTCGGTGGTGTTCAGTCGGCTGCCGATAATGTTGCTGTCGGAAGTAGTGAGGTCAGCGTCTCATCCGAACAGCTGTCCCAGGGTGCTTCTGAACAGGCCGTTTCCATTGAACAGACAGCATCAACGATTGAGCAGATGACAGCCAATGTGAGAATCAATGCCGACAACTCAGCGAAGACGGAAAAAATTGCGGCAAAGGCCGCGGAAAATGCCCGCGAAGGCTCCCATGCTGTTGAACAGACCATGGTGGCAATGCGTGAGATTGTAGAAAAAATCGCAATTATCGAGGAGATCTCCCGGCAGACAAACCTGCTGGCCTTGAATGCCGCCATTGAGGCTGCACGTGCCGGCGAGCATGGCCGGGGATTTTCGGTCGTCGCCGCAGAGGTTCGTAAGCTTGCCGAAAGAAGCCAGGTCGCAGCCGGGGAAATAGGGGAGCTTTCAAACTCAAGTATCGGCATTGCGGAACGGGTTGGCTCCCTGTTTCAGTTGATCGTTCCCGATATTCAGAAAACGGCGGAACTGGTTCAGGAAATTTCAGCATCGAGCCGCGAACAGGAGAAAGGCTCCGGGCAGATCAGTGGCGCAGTCCTGCAGCTCGATCAAGTCATACAGCAGAACGCTTCTGCAGCAGAAGAGATGGCCTCGACGGCAGAAGAGTTACGCGGACAGGCCGAACAGTTACAGGAGATGATAAGTTTTTTCAAAATAGGCCAGAAAGAAGCGCAAATTGCTGAATCTGTGCCGCAAAGCACGGCGCCAGGTCTATTGCTGGTTGGTTAGCTGCCGGCGGTCTGGTGCCGTTGCAGAAAAGAATGAGTGCATGCTCGCAAGAGTTCAAAGCTCATATCGGTCTGCCGGTCCCATCCGTCAATCACCTGCTCTGCGAGGGCTCTGATACCAGCGGCGTACACTCCTGCCTGGTCTATTTCCAGCAGCAGTTTACGCTGCTTGACCGAGGCTCTCACCGCCGGGTCAAAATAGAGATAACCGAACCAGTCGATCTGGATGGAGAGCTGTCTCATGGCGGCCTTTCCTACTGAGTTGGCGATCAGAAGCTCTTCGGGCGCATCCGCCAGGTTAAAGACGACTCGTGGGCGATAAGTTGTGATGATCTGATCGACTTCGGCTGCAGCTTCGGGGCTGATCTCCAAAAGGCGGGCACGAACCATATCAACGGTCAGCAAAGAAGAGTTGAGGGTTTGACGCTGAATGACCCGGATCAGGGTTTCTGTCTTGGGGAATTTCTTGATGCGGGCGATAATGTTGCGCAGTAGAAAACTTTTCAGAAATGCCAGCATGTTCATAAGCGATGGTGTGTCAGGGGTCGTCAATAGCATGCCGAGTGGAGCCAGACTGAAGTAGTCGATCGTGTTGAACGAGGTTCCGGCTCCGATATCAATGATGACATAGTCCGCTTCGAGGCGGCCGATTTCCCGGGCCAGCTTTATTTTGTGGGCATAAGGCAGGTTGGCCATAAAGGGGGTTCGCCCATCACCGGGGATGTAGCTCAGGTTCGGGTAGCTTGTTCCGGTCTGATAATCGGCGAGGGCCCCATCTCTGTTTAAAAGAAAGTCGCCGATCCCCGGATTGCTATTTGGCAGCCCGAGGTAACTGTACAGATTTGAGCCGCCCAGGTCGAGATCGACCAGAATGGTTTGTTTCCCCAGTTTTGCCAGTGCCGCCGCCAGGTTTGCTGCTGTCAGGCTTTTACCGACCCCCCCTTTGCCGCCACCGACCGGAATCAGAACGGGATTCTTATTCATGAGTAGCCTTCCGTCTTTTTGAGAAACAGGAATAAAAAATCCAGGGAAGAAGTATAGGTAATATTTTCACCAGATGGCGAGAACTTTATTTTCGACAATTCAATAGCTCTCTGCCGGTCGGCAGACGCCATCGCACAATTTACCCTCGTCCTTTCTGTCGACAGAGCTTGTCTGCTGCAGATTTTTGCCAGTCCGGTAGACATGAAGCAGGGCCGCAACGTAATATGAGCGTGTCATAACCTTTTCGCTTAACCCTTTGAAAGTGCTCGAGAAGAACCTTTTTCGCGAGTCATTTGTTCGAAAGTAGGGCCCTATGAATATGCTTATGAAATGGATAAGGGAAAGTTTGGTTCGCAGATTGGTAGGTCCTGCTCTGGTCCTCTCTGTCGTTGCTGTTGTCGTGGTCGGTCTAATCGCATATTACAGCGTCAGGAATATCCTCATCGGCACCGCCCATACCCGCCTTGCAAGCGCTATAGATAGGCATGATGCAGAGCTGAAGCGCTGGATTGATGACCAGAAGCAGGATATTGTTTTTCTTTCCAGGACTCCGTTTTTCCGTGAAAATGTTGCCAATATACTCTCCTACGAAAGTTCCCACCGCTATCATGCTGATGGCTCCAAAAACCTCTCCGAGTTTCTCTTTTCCTACATAAAAAATTATCAGGGAATTCGGGAGATTATGATTCTTTCGGGTGTTGATGGAAAGGTTCTGCTCTCGACCAGTCGAGAGAGTGAAGGCCAACTGCGAGCTGACTATTCGCTTTCAGGCCTCGGCGACGAGGATGTCCTTACCCGGGGTATTTATTCCTGGGTGGGCACAGGTGAGCCAGCATTTACTGTGGCGCGGCCTCTTCTGGATGCTTCAGGCGTGCGCAAGGGAGTGCTGGTCGTGCATCTCGATCTGGATCGTATGGCTCAGGTGGTTTTCGGGCATGCTGGTTTGGGAGCAACCGGCGAAACCTATGTTGTCAGCCTGGAAAATCGACTGATCAGTGCTCAGCGTTCCGGGCAGCCGGAGTTTTTGTGGGAGACCTACAGCGAGGGTATTCAAGAAGCGATTCAGGGTGGACGTGGGGGTGGTCTCTACAAAAACTACGCCGGGGTTCCCGTCGTTGGCGCCTATCGCTGGCTGCCGAACCTTGAGGTCGCGCTGCTGGCAGAAGTAAGTCAACAGGAGGCTTTTGCTTCGGCCAGAACCTTCGGACTGCTTATTGTCGCGATCGGAACCTTTCTGTCCGGTCTGCTGTTTGTCGGCAACCTCGTTGCGGCAAGGCGTATCGCCGGACCGTTAATGAACATGTCGCTGATGGCCTCCAGGGTTGCCGCCGGGGATCTATCGGCAAAAATTATGGTGAAAAACAGGGATGAAACCGGAGTTTTGGCAGAATCCTTCAATCGCATGGTAGAGCGATTGAAGGACTTGTATGGAGAGTTGCAGACCAAGGCCGCTTACTTCAAAACGGTTTTTCAGCTGAGCCCCGATGCGATTGCAGTCCTGAATTTTGAAACAGGGGTCATCTCTGACGTCAGCGAGAGTTTTGGCGCGTTATTTGGTTTTTTGCCGGAGGAAGCGATCGGCAGCTCGGTAGCAGAGTTGAATGTATGGTATTCCAGAAAGGATCGCCTGCGATTTGCAAATACCTTGCGGGGAAAAGCTGTTGTCCATGGTGAGGAGTTCAAGCTTAAGCGCAAGGATGGAAGTTTTTTTACGGGAAGAATCTCGGCGCGGATGATTGAACTGGATGGCGTTCTGCATGTGATCTCTGTCATCTGGAATATCTCCGAATTGCAGCGCATCGAAGCAGCACTGCGCAGCAATGAGGAACGACTTCAGCTGATAATCGACAGGATGCCGATCGGCTGTGTGGTCTGGAACACTGACTTTAACGTTGAACTGTGGAACCCCGCTGCAGAAGAAATCTTCGGCTATACAAGCGAAGAGGCGCAAGGCAGACATGCCAACGATCTGGTTGTTCCGGAAGACGTTGTTCCGCGGATGGAGAAGCTTTATCAGCGACTGTTGACCGGTGACAGGACTGCGCATAGTGAAAATGCCAACAAGACCAGGGATGGTCGAATCATCTATTGCGACTGGCATAATACCCCGCTGCGCGATCAGAATGGTCTGCCGATAGGAGCCATGTCGATGGTTCGCGATATTTCTGATCGCAAAGTAACCGAAAGACAGTTGGAGCGCTACCGCCTGCACCTTGAGGAGTTGGTTTCGGAACGGACCCGACAACTTGAAGAGACCCAGGCTGAGCTGATTGAGAAGGAACGCCTGGCCGTACTGGGACAATTGACAGCAACCGTCAGCCATGAATTGAGAAATCCGTTGGGAACGGTCTCTAATGCGATCTTTTCGGTTCGGGATGCACTGCAGAAACAACAGGTGGAACGCGTGGACAAAGCTCTGACCCTCGCTGACCGGAATGTTCGCCGCTGCGATAGTATCATCAGTGAGCTACTCGACTTTACCCGAAATCAAGAACTGGTCAGGAAAGCCCTCGACCTTGGCCCATGGCTCAAGGAGTTGGTTGCAGAGCATCGGCGGCCGAAGGAGATCGATCTGGTCTGTGAGCTGCCCGTTGGGTTTGTTGTTGCAGTCGATCCTGAGCGGTTACGTCGTGCCATTGTTAATATTCTGGATAACGCGGTCCAGGCCCTGGGTGAAAGTTCAAGTGGAAATGCGCGGATAACCCTCTCCTTAAAGAGAGCGGACGGAAAAATCGGGCTGGATGTTGTTGACAACGGACCCGGGATTACCGAGGATGTCATGAGCCGGGTTTTCGAGCCGCTATTCAGCACCAAGGGGTTTGGCGTTGGGCTGGGTATGTCGGTCGTAAAAAATATAATCGAGGACTATGGCGGGGATGTTGCCGTTACCAGCGCCCCCGGGACGGGAACGACTGTGACGCTCTGGCTGCCAGGTCAAAGAGAGGAATGAGCAGGATATGGCCAACGTTTTGATCATAGAGGACGATCCCGATTTTTCGATGAGCCTGGAACTGGTTCTCGGCTTGCGTGATCTGACTGCTATAAAGGCGCCCTCTGCAGAGGATGCCTTGTTGTTTCTTGAGGAACAGAGTGAAGAGATCGGGCTGGCTTTTATGGATATAAAGCTCCCGGGGATGAACGGTATCGAGTGTCTGCGGAATATTCATTCTCGCTGGCCGGATATTCCATGCGTCATTATGACCGGATTCAGGGACAGTGAGCGGCTGGAGAGTGCACGATCGGCCGGAGCTGCTGAAATCCTGTTGAAGCCTTTTGCTATGGAACAATTTCTCACTCTGGTTAAAAAGTATATTTAGCTGTTATCCCTCCCTCGCATCAGAGAGGTTTTCCCCGTGGCAGATTCACTGAACAGCAAGTTGGAGTACAGACTTCTAATTGTTGATGATGATCGGGATTTTGCCGCCAGCTTGTCTGATCTTCTTGAGTCGCAAAATTATCTGATCGCGACAGCGTTTGACGTTGATACGGCCCTGACCTCCTTAAACCGTTGCGGCGCGGACATTGCTCTTATTGATATTCCACTGAGGCAGAATGACGGCCTTCAACTCATCAATCAACTCAAGGCAACTGCTCCTGACCTGGTCTGCGTTGTCATGACGGCCCTGACCGATCCTGACACGGCCGTGAGTGCCTTGAAGATGGGCGCATACGATTATCTGAAGAAACCGTTTACTCAGATCGACCTGTTTGCCACACTTAATCGGTGTTGCGAAAGAATCGTCAATGTGCAGAGCAAACGTTCTATGGAAAGGGCCAGGCAAGAGAGCGAGGAGCGTTTTCGGAGCCTGGTCGACAATATCCCCGGTGCCGTCTATCGCAGTTCGTGCGATCATGACTTCACGGTCAGGTATTGCAGCCCGGCTATTGTTGAGATTACCGGCTACCCGGTTGAAGCCTTTATTGACTCCGGGGTTCGTAGTTACGAGAGCATCATTCACCCGGATGATGCTGCCGCGAGAAGAACTAAACTGCAGACCGCCGTAGAGACCCTGCAGCCGCTGTCCTGCGAATACCGGATCGTTCATGCAGATAGCAGTCTCCGTTGGGTGAATGAGCGGGCGCAGGCTGTTGTTTCCGCCGATGATGGAGCCATGCATCTCGACGGGGTTCTCCTTGATATCACTGAACAGAGACGGCACGGAGAGCTGATCCAGCACTTGACCGACAGTGTTTTGACCGACACCGGTGGTGATTTTTTCGTCAATTTGTTGGAGAACCTGAGTATTGTCCTGAGTGTTGACTACGCCTTTGTTGGTCGTATCGATCAGGATGACCCGGGGACGGTTAACAGTTTTATCGCTTTTGCTCATGGGGAAAAAATCGATAATTTCAGTTATCAGTTGGCAGGGACGCCCTGCGAAAAAGTGTTGGAAAGTCGGAGCGTCTGCTCTTTCCCCCAAGATGTACAAGAGCTTTTTTCCGAGAGCTCCCTGTTGGTAGAAATGGGGGTTGAAGCCTACGTCGGGACTCCGCTCTGGCGCTCAGACGGCGTAGCTGTCGGCATGATGGTGGTTTTCTATTCTCATACGTGTGAAGACTCTTCTCTTGCTGAAAACTTATTGAAGATTTTTGCTGATCGCGCCTCGGTTGAGTTGGAGCGACTCGATTTCGTGGAGGAGTTGAAAGCCAACGAGCGACAATACCGGAAACTTTCGCACGAATACCAGACGGTGCTGGAAGGAATTCCTGACGCTTTGGTCCTGTTCAACTCAAAAATGAAGATTGTCTGGGCCAATCGGGGAGCAAAGGCACTGTCCAGCTTTGATCACGAGGATCTGCGTGGGATGGAATGTGCCGTTTTCTGGGGGTGTGCAGAGGGACGCTGTGACAATTGCGTCCGGCAGGTCTTTGAGCAAAATGCCAGCTTTGAGACTGTCAAAAGGACGGTCCACGGTACGGTTTGGGGTGTCAAGGGCTTTCCTGTTATGGGCCCGGATGGTTCGATCGTCAATGTCATTCAGGTCGCCAGCGACTTGACCGAAAAAGTTCAGCTGCGTGAGCAGGCCGCCCATTCCGCGCATCTGGCTGCCCTCGGAGAATTAGCGGCAGGCGTTGCGCATGAAATCAATAACCCGACCGGCTTGATTCTGCTCGATATGCCGGTGTTGAAAGACTCTTTTTGCGAGTTGTTGCCCTTGTTGGATGAGCGTGCCCGGACAGAAGACGATTTTCTTCTTGCTGGTTTGCCCTATTCCCGCATGCGCCAGGAGGTGCCGGAAATCATCGACGAAGTGATCGACAGCGCCCAGCGGATCAAACGGATCGTCGAAGAATTAAAAGAATTTTCCAATCCGTCACGCGGGGAATCGGCATTGATTGATCTTAACGATGTGGCGCGAAAAGCTGTCAGCCTGACAAGGACTCCGGTTAATAAGGCAACTGGAAACTTCCAAGAGCATTACGAGCAGAATAATTTGTTCTGCAGCGGCAGTCCTCAGCGGCTGGAGCAGGTCGTGGTTAATCTGTTGCTGAATGCCTGCCAGGCGCTACCGGATCGTAATCATGGTATTGAGGTCAGGACCTTTGAAAACAAAGCCAAGGGGATTGTCGGGCTCGCGATCCATGACGAGGGGATTGGAATCTCTATGGAGAACCTTACCCAGATTACCGATCCTTTCTTTACAACCAAGCGTGAAAGCGGAGGGTCTGGCCTGGGATTGTCCGTCTCATCGCGGATCATTGACGAACATCGGGGGAAGCTGTTGTTCAACTCAGAACTTGGAAAAGGGACTGTCGTGACCCTTGAACTCCCGCAAATGGAACAGGAAGGCTGAAGCATGATGGATAATAATCCGAAATTCCCGGTTCTGCTGATCGATGATGAAGCATCCTGGTTGCGGGTGATGAGCCGAACCTTGACCCGAACTCTTGGGATTAACAATATTTTGACCTGTCAGGACAGCCGAGAAGTCATGGCGTTGTTGCAGCAGACGCCAGTCAGTCTGATTGTGCTGGATATGACGATGCCTCATCTAAGTGGTGACGAACTGTTGGAGCAGTTGCAGCAGGGCTATCCGATGGTTCCGGTCATTGTTATGACCGGGCTGAATCAGGTTGAGTTGGCAGTCAAGTGTATGAAACTTGGAGCGTTTGATTATTTTATTAAGACAACAGAGGAAGAGCGAATCCTTTCAGGCGTGCGAAGGGCGCTGACCGTATCTGAGCTGCAGGCCGAAAACCGGGAGCTGCGCGAACGATTTTTACAGGGCAAGATTGAGCATCCTGAATTCTTTGCAGAGATCACGTCCCAAAGCAAACAGATGAGGAAGATTTTTCAATATATAGAGGCGATTGCTGTCAGCAGTGAACCGGTTCTGATTACCGGAGAAAGCGGAGTCGGCAAAGAGTTAATCGCCAGATCAGTCCATCGTGCCACCTGTCAGGATGGCCCTTGGGTCGCCGTCAACGTTGCCGGACTGGATGACAACGTTTTTTCAGACACGCTCTTTGGTCATGCCAGGGGAGCTTTTACCGGGGCGGACCAGGCGCGGTCCGGAGTCATCGAACAGGCCGCGGGCGGTGTTCTTTTTCTTGATGAAATAGGTGATCTGGAGCCCGGCTCACAAATCAAGCTGTTGCGACTGCTGCAGGAAGGGGAATACTATCCCCTCGGCAAGGATAGGCCATCCAGGGTCAATGCTCGCATCGTTTTCGCGACCAATCAGGATCTGGCTGCACGTCAGCAGGATGGTTCTTTTCGGACGGATCTTTACTATCGGTTGTGCTCGCACCGAATCGATGTGCCCCCACTACGTGAGCGTCGGGAAGATATTCCGCTGCTGCTGGAGAAGTTTCTTGATGCTGCGGCTAAGGATATGGGTAAGCAGACACCCCGGGCTCCCGCTGCGCTCATAACACTATTGCAGGCGTATTCCTTTCCCGGCAATGTTCGTGAGTTGAGAGCAATGACTCATGAGGCCGTCAGTCTTTACCGGAAAGGACAACTGTCGCTGGAGCCATTCCGCAAAACAATCGCGACCGGAGATGGTTTTTTGCATCTGAAGGATGAAGAACCAGGCGTGGAAAAGGTTAATAATTCCGACACTATCCAGTTTCCGGCTAAACTTCCAACCTTGAAAGTTGTGGCAAACCTTCTTGTCGACGAAGCGATGCTCCGCGCCGGGGGAAACCAGACTCAAGCGGCCAGCCTGCTCGGCATCTCGCGGCCGGCCTTGAGCAAGCGATTGAAACTGCGCGACTAGGATCCCTTGCCCGGCATAGACGCATACGGACCTCGCTTGTTTTTTAACGTGCTGTCGGCGTTGTGGCTTCAGTGGCGCGGTATTGCTATGTGCTTATCGGCTGAATCTCTTTTGTGCGCACTATCCCTCCGCTGCTTTGCGGTGCATAATGATTTGCCAGTCGCCAGTCAGGCCGTCCAGAAATCTACTGTAATTCAGATTATCGACCCATAACTCAGCTTCATTCCCGCCCGGTTAAGACTGCCATGAGGTCACACGCGAGCTAAAACCTGTTCTCCATATCCTCATTTACGCTACGATCTTTATTGACATGTTTCTGACCAGAGCTGGAATCGAAAAGAGCCGCGTAACAAAAGTAACTGCGTAATCATGGTTACTTTCCCTTAAAAGGCCCACCGCAAGCGGGAATCACCTCATTATCCGTCTTTCAGGCGTAACTTTAGTTACTACAGGAAGGTCAATAGACAGGTTTGAAAATTTCTTTTAACCATCTGAAATTATAATGTTTTTTTGTTTTCTGTGAGTTGGAACGGGGCTTGCTACACAACAGGTATCAGCAAATCAAGCCTTACTAAGGACTTCACCTATGATTATTGATAAAACCAGCATACTTATTCTCGATTGCAAGGGGGCTGCGAAACCTGCGGTCTGCTTCAGTTTGGAGGTTGCCGGATTCTCAACCTATGTTGTCACGGACGAGAATGAGGCGATCAATCTGTTAAGTAACGCCCGCACCATAGAAAAGAATTTTTCATGCCTGATCGTTAATGACTACGATCCTGAAACAGACCCATCACCTATCCTGGAAACTCTCGGGCGAAGTGGAGTTTGTGAGACCGATTGCAGGATTATTTTTTCCGGCAACCGTGATGTGAAGCAGGATGTTTTTTCTCAACTGGCTAAAAGCTGTAACCCGCTCAAGATCTACGCCTGCCACTCAACGCAAACAGTGGATCTGGTGACTGCCTTGCAGAAAGGGAAATAGTGCCGCATTTGGGCGCTGTATGAGCTAATGTGGATGGAACTGGGTGAAGGGATTTCAATGTCGGCCGATCTTCGGTTACAGAAGGATATAATGAAGAACCAGCATGTTTCGGCCTGCGATGAAGGGATTGATCTTTGCCGCATTGCTCGTGAACTTTCCTTGCCCAGTGGCGAAGATTTTTTTCAATCGTTGGTTGAGAGCCTTGCCCGCCTGCTGAATGTCGAGACTGTGATCATCGGTGAGTTGCCAGGCACGTCTCAGCTCAACGAGATTCGAACTCTCGCGGTTTTCTCACAGGATCACCTGGTCGAAAACTTTACCTACCTGCTTGCTCCCTGCGAACAACTCGCCTGCCAAAGGGTCTGTGTCATTGCTGATGATGCCCTGGCTACCTTTCCTGAAGACCATCTGTTGTCAGAGATGGGTGCCAGAAGTTATGTCGGCATGCCGCTTCTCAGCTCAGCAGGGCAGTCTCTCGGTCTGATAGCACTCCATCCAAAGCAGCCACTGGAAAATCCGGATTTTATTACCGCCCTGCTAAGCCTGTTTGCAATACGAGCCGCATCCGAGCTGGAGCGGCGGCAACAGGAGAGCCATTTTCGTAACCTTTACCAGTCAGTAGAGCAGAGTCCGAGCATCGTAGTGATTACTGATCTGACCGGCCGTATAGAATATGTGAACCCAAGTTTCTGCAGAATTACCGGTCACCAGATGGCTGAGGCCATCGGGAAGAATCCGGGATTTATTAAATCAGGAGTCATAGATCTGGCGGTCTACGAATCGCTCTGGCAAACGATTCTCGATGGTGGGACCTGGCGTGGCGAACTGGAAAACCGAAAGACCGATGGAGAGCTTTACTGGGAGTCGGCGACCATTTCACCGGTCCACGACAAACATGGCAACCCAACCCATTTCCTCAAGGTCTCAGAGGACATCACGACCCGGAAGAAGGCCGAAGACAAGATTCAGGAGATGACACACTATGATCGTCTGACCGGGCTGGCCAATCTTTACAGTTTTAATGGTTTCCTCTATCGCGCCATCGAAAGTATTCCACAGGATGGCAGGTTCGCCGTCGTTTTTCTTGATATTGATGAGTTCAGCAAGTTCAATCACACTTTTGGTCACATCACCGGCAACAGTATCCTGATGGAGGCGAGTGCCAGGCTTTCAGAATGTCTGAATGAGGGAGATTTTATCGCACGCCACAGTGCTGACACCTTTCTTCTGTTGCTGGCAGACATTGGTCAGACGGGGAGTGTTGTCAAGAGAGTCAAGCAACTGCAGAACGCCTTTGTCCACCCTTTTCCCCTTTTGTCGGAAGGGGAGTATTCACTGAGTTGCGGGATGGGTGTTTCCGTTTTTCCTGATGACACTAATGAGCCGGGCGCGCTCCTGCAGATGGCCGATACTGCCCTGTCCGAAGCCAAGCTCAAGGGCAGAAATTCAATTCAACGCTATTCCACCATGATGAACGCCGAGAACCTGAGGTTGCTGAACCTTGAAAATGATCTTCGCAGCGCCATTGTTAAGGATGAGTTGCGAGTCTATTATCAGCCTCAGGTCGACGCAGTGAGTGGCCGGTTGCTGGGCCTGGAGGCACTGGCTCGCTGGCAACACCCGGTTCTCGGCCTGGTCTCCCCCGGCGAGTTTATCCCTCTGGCGGAGGATGTCGGCCTGATCGCAGATATCGGTTCCTGGGTGATGTCGCAAGCCTGCCAGCATGCCCAGCAATTATTACGGGAAGGCATCAGTTTTGAGCGGGTTGCTGTCAATATCTCGGCCCATCAGTTTTTTCATCAGAATCTGGTCAACGAGGTCAAGGCCGCCCTTAAAAGTTCTGGTCTCAAGGCTGAAATACTGGAGGTTGAAATCACTGAAAGTGCGATCATGCTCGATCCAGACGGAGCGCAGTCGGTTCTTGAGCAGATTCGCGCGCTCGGGGTGAATGTTGCCATGGATGATTTCGGTACCGGGTATTCGTCGCTCAGCTATCTGCGTCGCTTTCCAATCAACAGGTTGAAAGTCGATCGGTCATTTGTCTTTGAGATTGAATCATCAGAAGATGACGCGGCCATTGTCAAAACAATCATCAATATGGCGAAAACCCTGAACCTCAGCGTTCTTGCCGAGGGCGTCGAAACCGATTTTCAGAGAGATTCGCTGGCGACATGGGGGTGTCATGAATTTCAGGGCTTTCTTTTTGCCAGGCCGATGCCTCTGCAGGACCTCTCGGTGTGGGCCAGGGCAAATTTACTCGAAACAGAACCAGTGCAGGATCCTCAGGCGTAGGAGGTTTTGTCTGGTGCCCATCCTTGTGTTGCCCCTCCCTCTAATATGTCGAACACGCAGAGCCGGGTGGAAGCTTTGGTCTGTTCGGGTTCCGGCCGGAAACGTTTCAATCATAGCAGCTGAAAACTTTCTGTTTCATGACGATCGAAATAAGGGCAAGCGTCCTTTACCCAGAGCCTGGCTTGCTTGACATCCTCCCCCACTGTTGTTAGATTGCGAGCTTCGGCCAAGGCAGGATTTTCTTGCAGCAATTCGATATTCAGCGGTGAAAAATGGCAATGAAGGTACTGGTTGCAGACCGGTTGTCACAACCCGGACTAGAAATCTTTGAGCAGGCAGATGACATTGAGCTGGTTTATCAGCCCGATCTCGCTCATGAGCAACTTCTGGAAGCCGTCGCCGATGTGGATGCGCTGGTCGTTCGCAGTGGCACCCACCTGACTGCCGAGGTTTTTTCCCGCGCAGCAAAATTACGGGTGGTCGGCCGTGCTGGTATCGGCATGGAAAACATGGATATTGCTGCGGCCAATCGCAAGGGGCTGGTGGTGATGAACACCCCGTTCGGTAGCGCCATCACCAGTGCTGAGCATACCATTGCCATGTTGATGGCAATGGCCCGCAATATCCCACAAGCCAGCAGTTCTATCCGACAGGGTGAATGGCGCAAGGATCGGTTTCAGGGGGTGGAGATCTCCGGCAAAACGCTCGGCGTCATCGGCGCCGGGAAAATCGGTCGATTGGTCATAGAGCGCGCCCTGGGCCTGAGGATGCGGATTCTGGTCTACGATCCCTACCTGTCCTCTGATGCAGTGCAGCAGATGGGAGCGGCACAGGTCGACCTGAAAGAGCTCCAGAGCCAGGCTGACTTTATCTCCCTGCATATTCCCCTGAATCCGGAAACGGACAATCTTGTTGATGCGCGGTTCTTGAGTCGGCTCAAGCCGGGCTGCCGAATTATTAACTGTGCTCAGGGCGGGTTGATTGATGAATCAGCCCTGGCTGAGGCGATTCGTGTCGGGCATATCGCGGGGGCTG
The DNA here is from genome assembly GCA_035267105.1 of Geopsychrobacteraceae bacterium. GTDB lineage: Bacteria > Desulfobacterota > Desulfuromonadia > Desulfuromonadales > Geopsychrobacteraceae > BM509. Next base: position 1,877 of record DATFMC010000070.1, on the reverse strand, counting down.
CTCTTGATGTCTTCAGCAAGGAGCCACCACCAGCTGATACACCGTTGCTGCAGATGGAGCAGGTGATCTGTACACCTCATCTGAGGGCGGCGAGCACTGATGCGCAGGTGAACGTGGCGCTTCAGATCGCCCAGCAGGTCGTCGATTTTCTCCAGCACGGGATCATCGTCAATGCACTGAATGTTCCGTCGGTCAGCGCCGATCTGCTCAAAGAGGTCCGTCCTTATCTTGACCTGGCCGAACGGATGGGGCATTTCATCGAACAATACTGCGCATTTGGTCTCGAAACCGTCACGGTTGAGTATTCAGGAGGGATTGTCGATTATCCGACCGAATCGATGACCTCGGCATTTCTTAAAGGTTTACTGTCGCCGATGCTTGGTGACGACGTTAATTACGTCAATGCCCCCTTGCTGGCCCAGGAGCGTGGGATCAAGATCACAGAAACGCGTTCGAAAACGGCTGAAGAGTTTGCCAGCATGATTCGGGTACGAGTCACTGGCAAGTCAGGTGAACATAGCATTTGCGGAGCGTTGTTCGGCCGCGATGATTATCGTCTGGTCCGGATCGACGATTATCCCGTCGAGGCGGTTCCGGCGGGGCATCTTCTGGTGTTACGCAATCAGGATCAACCGGGGGTGATCGGCGGCGTTGGTCAAATCCTGGCAGGCGCCGGGGTCAATATCGCCATGATGTATCTGTCGCGGCGCAAAATAAACGGCAAGGCGATCTCACTGATTGGTCTTGACAGCACCGTTTCAGCTCAGGTGATGGAACAGCTGGAAAGTATTGACGGGGTTATCTCCGCCATATTGGTCACCCTGCCGGAAGTCAGTGAATAGAATGCAATCGGGATGCCCCGATTTTACTGGAGTTTGAAATGATGCGCTTTATCGATTCCGCACCCGAGGCGGCTCTGCCCAAAGGGGTCAAGGATTTCCTGCCGCTCAAAGCGGCTAAAGGAGATTACCTGCAAACGCAGTTGCGCCGGGTTTTTGCCGCGTGGGGGTTTCGTCCGGTGGTACCGCCGCAGCTCGAATTTCTTGAAGAGCTTGAAAAAGGGCTGGGCGAAGAACTGCGCGAGCGAACCTTTCGCTTTGATGATCGCCAGAGTGGTCGTCTGGTTGCCTTTCCACCCGACATCACTCCGCAGGTGGCGCGGATTGTCGCCACTCGAATGCGGGAACTTCCGTTGCCGTTGAGGCTTTCCTATTCGGGGCGGGTTCTGCGTCATGCCGAGCAACAGGCGGGAAAAGATCGCGATATTTTTCAGACCGGCGTCGAACTGATCGGGCTCGAAAGTCCCGAAGCGGATGCCGAGATGATCGCCATGGCTGTCGAGTGCCTGGCTGCTGTCGGCGCGGATGAGTTTACCGTCGATATCGGGCAGGTCGATTTTTTTCGCGGCGTCATGGACGGATTGCCCATGACCGGGGCGCTGGCCGGAAAAGTTGCCGGGGCCATCTCCCGTAAGGACAGTTCCGAGCTGTTGGTCCTGCTCGGTACGGCTGAAATTACCGACCAGGCTCGTGATGAGATTCTGGCCTTGCCACGCCTGTTTGGTGGCCGCGATGTGCTGGATCGGGCGGAGAAGGTGGTTCGTAACGAACGTTCCCGGAGGGCCCTCGATAATCTGTCGCAGGTTCTTGATGTACTCGATGTTTACGGAGTCCAGGAGCATGTCACGCTTGATCTTGGCGAACTGCGCGGTTTGAACTACCACACAGGCATCACCTTTCAGGGCTTTCTCAGCGGGATCGGGCGAGCAGTCTGTAGTGGCGGCCGCTATGATAACCTGACGGGGAAGTACGGTTATCCTGCAGCAGCGACCGGCTTTACTTTCGACCTGCTCAATCTTCTTTTTGCGCTGGACAAGA
>DATFMC010000069.1:0-8785 GCA_035267105.1 Geopsychrobacteraceae bacterium | reverse complement strand
TGCTTATTTTTTTTGGAGCGGGAAACGGGATTTGAACCCGCGACCTTCAGCTTGGGAAGCTGACACTCTACCACTGAGTTATTCCCGCGCAGTGAGGTGCAGAGTATAGGGTTCGATATCAGATTTTGTCAATTGAAAAGTCCTTACAGATAAGATTTTTGGCATCTGTCTTATGGGAAATAACTCCTGAAATTTCAGCCTCTTTTATCTTTTCTTTATACAGACCGATCTGCTTGCCTGAAATGTCGGGAAGAAGCTTTTTTATCTCTCTGCCGGTCAAAAGATCAGCCACTCGGCCCTGAGTAAAAATGTGTAAATAATCGTCCAGAAGTTGTTGAATCGCTGAAATTTTCAGATCGTCAGGTTGTTTTAGTGCCGCATAAAAAAGCATTTGATCTATCGATGCAGGTCCCAGACGTTCCAACCAGAGAACCCTGACGCGAGAATTATCAGGAAGCTTATTGAATTCAGCTGCTAGCGTCTCAAAGTCAAGAACAACAAGCGTTTCTATGACTGTTGTCGCGCGACTGCTGAAACGGAGTCTGTCGGTCGTAAAATCAGCCGATTCCTTCGAACAATAGTGTCTCAAGAAAAGAGCCAGCAGGTAGAGAGTTTTCCGATCTATGAATTCGTCATAGATTTCAACAAGAACCGCTGCGAGCGACTCTCTTTTCATCCACTGGTGGATCGTCTTTTTCATACTGTTCAGCTCAGTCATCAGATCAGGGTACGAAAATGACTCTCCGGATGGACCGAACAGTACAGGCAGCAATTGACATCGCTCAAGCAGGTTTACCCCCAGAGAAAGATTGTCGCTGGACATGATTCTGCCCAGTTCATTACGTTTTCTCTCGGCTGCTGTTGCTACCAGTCGGTCGGATAGCTCGCGCATTTGAGCTTCCGTTTCCTGCGCAAGTTGGAAATCAAGGGCCACGCAATGGCGTATCCCTTTTAAAATCCGCAACGGATCATCCGCTAGGCTCTGTTGTGAGCAAGAGCGGATCAAACCGCATTCAAGGTCTCGCTTTCCATCCAGGAGATCATAAAGATTCTGACTTGCCAGAGGGAGGACAAGGGGAAGAGCCAAGGCATTAATGGTAAAATCACGCAACGACAAATCCTGATCCAGTGTCTCAGCGCGAAGTGGAGCGAAGTCAAAATAGAATTCGAGTTTACCGTATCGGAGAAGGACTCTGCTTTGACACCGCTCTTTGTCAAGCCAGAACCAGTGGGCACTCTGTTGTCTGGCCCAACTCTTCGCCAGTGGAGTCGGATCGACGGTTGTGACAAGATCAACATCAGCGACGGCACGACCCAGCAGGACATCTCTAAGGACTCCGCCAACCAGCCAGCAGTCGAAGCCCTGACGAGCTGCCATCCCTGCGAGGTTTTCCAATAACATATTATTGGAAAGATAATTTTTCAGGTTCTCTTCGAAATCGCCCATCGCCATTATCTCCGCAACGTTCATACTTTTAATTCTATCGTAATTTTGGCGATTTAACCTTGTGTTGTTTAACTAAGGTCGAGCTTTAGCGTCATTAATCGTTTGTGAAGAAAGATTAAAAAGAAAGGGCCCGCCGAAGCGAGCCCTTGAATATTAAGCCAGATCCTGTTCGGCCTGGAAGACCAGGTCGAACAGTTCCGCTATATCTTCTTCTGCAATGCAGGAGAAAGCAATTCTCAAATCGGTCTTTCCGATCGAGATCGCCCCGACACCGTACTTATCGAGCAGGTGAACTCGCAATTGCTCAGCGTCAACGCGCTTCAGTTGCAGACACATGAAATACCCCGAGTTGAAGGGATAATAGCTCCAGGCTTCGTCAAACTTACTGTCGTTAAGAACTTTCTTGACCTGCAACGCTCGCCCCTTCATGACCTGAAACTTCTCCTCTTTTTGCGCGAGAAAATCAGGAGAGCGAAGTGCTTCAATAACGAAGGTCTGCGACGGATGTGGACAATTGGATATCTTGGCTCTGATGATGCCCATGGTCTTCTTTTCCAGAGCGGTCAGAAGGTCTGGACAGGGCTGAGTTGAACCAGCGGCAAAAGTAATAAAGCCGGTACGGAACCCCCAGACAAACTCTTCTTTGGTTGCACCATCAAGCTTGATCGTCAGAATCCGCTCATGCAGGTTAGCGAGCTTTCCAAACAGAGATTCTTTAAGAGAATCCTCGTAGAACAAACCGAAATAAGCGTCGTCTGTCACTGCGATGATGTTGCAGCCTTCTTCCGCGACATCCTTGATCGCTGCGACGATGCCATCTCCCTCGGCGACAGTCGGGGTATAGCCGCTCGGATTGTTGGGAAAATTAAGAACAACGATCGCTTTTCCCTTCTCTGCAGCAGTCGCCTTCAGGCACGCCTTGAAGGCATCGACGTTAAATCCTCCAGCTTCGGTAAAGGTTGGAAATTTCTTTACGATTCCGCCATTACAGACGCCGAAGGTCAGATTGTAATTCCCCCACATCATATCCGGCATAACCAGATGATCACCCTTATTGACAAACATATCACCGACAATTGACAAACCATGAGTCAAGGCATTGGTGACAATGGGGTGACTGAAGTGCTTGCCCTGCATGCTTGGGTTTTCACGCAGCATTTTGTCACTCCACAATTCACGGAGTTCCGGTTTTCCTGCGGGTGGTGCATAGGGATAGATGTCCTTGGGAGCGAAACCGGTCAGCCTGTCCTGAATGCACTGCAGATACATCGGACCACCTTTTTCGGTCGCGGTTCCAATTGTTGCATTAAATTTATGAGCCTTATCCTTGGCTTCAGCCGACTGGCTCAAGATCCCTTTGGGAAAGAACAGTTCTTTACCAAGGTCGGACAGCATGTCCAGCACGTTGGGATTATTTTTCTGCAACAGTTCGTTAAGTTCCGCGGCGAGTGGGTTCATCTTTTTCCTCCAGAAAATCGGTTTATCCGCCCAGTAATTGGATAGTTCTCTCTCAGGTGCCTGTATACTGTGATTAAATAACCATGTCAATTGTCTTTGTCGGAAGACTGAAGCTTATTTTTTTTCTCATCTCCCTCAGTTTTGTCTGAGCCGGGCCGTTTGCGATTAACCAGCATCAGAATCCCGAAAGTGACAATGCTGATCAGCAGAATAAGGAGAACATCAGCGAAACGTATTGACTCCATAGCTATCCTTCCTTTCCATCCAGAATCCGCTCTTTCCCTTCAGCGGAAGCTTGATGCCCTGCATCGATTTCCAAAGCATCGGAATAAGACTGAAATGCCCCTGCCGAGTCGCCAGCTTTTTCCCGACAGATACCAAGAAAATAGTAGAAATCGGGAGATGGCATCTCTGACGGTATTGAGCCCTCCTCTTCCAGGCGGTCCATGATCAATTTGGCCTGCTCGAATTCCTGCAGATGAAAATGTTCTACGGCAACACCAACCGACTCAAAGTCTTCCACCAGTGGTCTGATCGGCAGATCCCCCGAAGCAATTCGTAGTAATCGCTGCTCCAGCGCCTGGCGTGAATCCCCTTCAGGGAGTTGATCAATGACCCCACGCCAATAACGGGTGACGGCTGAATAATCACCTAAAAGATAGCAGGTTTGACCAAGATAGTTGAGAACGGTGATATCGTTTGCAACCAACAACAGTGATTTGTTAAACCAGGTCACTGCATTTACCAGCTCACGGCGGATGTGAATCAATTCGCTGTAGATCAGAGCCAGTTCAAAATAAGCGATTCCAATCCGTGCCAGAAGTCCGGGATTCTCCGACTCAAGAAGAGCCAGAATCTTAAGATAATTGATTTTACGCTTTATATAGGGAGGATCAACATCCTTTGCTTCAAGCATGATGATTTGCGAACCAAGGTCGGAGATATAATACGAATACGCATCCTTGAGAAGTTGTGCATAGGTTGAATTAAATGGGCAGTCAGGGAAACGACGCAGGTAGTTGTAGACTCCGGCACCGATCTGCTTATCGGTAGGGCGCTCCCCTTCAACAAAATCTGACTGATTTACAGGGATAGGAGTTTCCGGCAGAAAATGACGGGTCTCGTCTGGTCCGGAGGTTACCGTGGTTTTAGGTTCAGGCGTCCAGAACACGTACTCGGTTGGATCGAGAGGGATATTTATTTCGGACATCGTTCACCACCCTGTTCAGTATAGGTTGTCAAGGAAAACGAAAAAAGGGTGAAGCTTCGCTTCACCCTTTTTTGCCAACCCTCAGGTTGGCATATAACCTTCAAAAGAGGCAAAACCTCCAAGTATTTATGGCTGGGGCGCCAGGGATCGAACCTGGGAATGCCGGAATCAAAATCCGGTGCCTTACCGCTTGGCGACGCCCCAAGAGAGAGCGTTTTTATCAAAGATAAAATAACTCGTCAAGAAAAAACCACCCCGGTCACAGGTACAACCAGAGGAAGAAAATCGGCAGAAGAAAACCGGCCGTGGTCAGCACCCCGCCGCGCCCGATTAATCCTTGCTTGCCACGTAAAATAAATACCCCTGTTACTGCCAGAATAAAGAGGCCCACGGCATAAAGATCGGCAACCCAGGTCCAGATTTTCTTGGGATGATTCAAGTGAAGAAAATTCATCTCGTAGAGAAAGCCACGAGGGACATAGCGATCCTGGACCGTCTCTCCACTAAGGAGATTAACCTTGATGGTGTTCCCTTCAACAAAAACAGTAATTTCATCGGGGGCTGACGGGAACACATTTTTCAGTTTGCGGGTTTCGCCCACCCGTTGCAGAATCTCCGGGATGAGTTGTTGCTGTGGGACCTTGTTCAAACTGCCGATATTGGACTCAATCCTGGTCAGCCGGTAGCTGGGGTTCCAACTGTCGACATGGTTGACAGCGACACCGGAGATGGCATAGATCAGCGTCAATCCACAGCAGAGAAAACCCAGATCGCGGTGTAATACCCGGTTCAAATGGCGCCATTTCATCAATCAAACGACCCCGATCAGTTGATGATCGCGCCAAGCCCACGCAGGCGATAAGTAATCTCTGGACCAGTGACGGTTGATGGGTCGAAGGTTGTTCCCTTCTCTTCCGCCAGATGCTTTTTCCAGTCAATAACATCCTGCTTTGAGCGCCTCATCTCCTGAACAACCCCTTCAACGCGGGCAGTGTGCCCCGAGGCTGCGACAGGGAAAACGATCTCACCGTCTGTGACTTTGACGCGCATCTTTTCATAAGGACGATCGCTGCTGAGATAGATCCAGCATCCCCGTGAGGTACAGACCTCAAGAATCATCCCCTCGACCAGAACCCGCTGACCAACATATTTCTCGGGATGGTCGTTAATCTTTGAAATGGGTGTTACCTCCGACAGAGTGATCCCTTTTCCGTAGACACCCTCAACCCCGGCATGAGATGTAATGACGAAGCAGATGAGCAGCGAAAAAGTTATGAGTATAGTGCGCATTATTTTCTCCTGTATTAAATGTTGGTTTAGCGCAGAAACCTATGCCATCTACTCACTTGAAGTCAAGTGCATAAGACTCAGGACGGGTCTGCCAGACGCTCTTTTTTGTTCGAGGAGATGCGTGCCCAGACCTCCTGCATCGAAGAGGCCAGGGAGTAAAGAACCGGCACGACAACCAGCGTCAGCAAGGTCGCGACAGCAAGTCCAAAGATTACCGCGACGGCCATCGGCCCCCACCAGTCTGCCGACTCTCCGCCGATATCCCAACTGAGAGTGTGGAAATTAAAGCTGACCCCAATCGCCATCGGCAGCAGACCAAGAATTGTGGTCGCAGCCGTCAACATGACTGGGCGAAAGCGGACGATACCGGCCTTGACCAGCGCTTCGTGCACGGGCATACCTCCCTTTTGCAACTGGTTGATGTAATCGATCAGCACGATGGCATTATTAACGACGACACCTGCCAGGGAGATCACACCAATGCCGGTCATGATGATACCGAATGGCGTTGCCGTAATCATCAGACCCAGGAAGACACCTGTCAGAGACAGGATGACTGAGGTCATAACGATCAGGGTTTGCAACAGAGAATTAAACTGAGTTACCAGAACCAGCATAATCAGAAAGATCGCTCCGACAAATGCCTTACTGAGAAAAACTTCGGCCTTCTGCTGTTCTTCCTGTTCGCCGGAATAACCGATGCTGTACCCTGCCGGCACTTTCAGGTTTTCAAGCCGTTGCTGCACCTCCAGAAGGACTTCGTTGCTGTTCCTGCCGTAAGTGTTCGCGGTAATACTGACCACCCGCTTCTGATCGATATGCCTGATGGCTCCGAAACCGAAACCGATTTCAACCTGGGCGACAGTCGACAAAGGGATCGGCGCTCCACCGACGCTCGGGATCAACAGATTTTCTATATCAGAAATCGATTGACGCCTTTCTTCGGGCATTCTGGCCATGATGTCATACTCATCCTTGCCCTCACGATAGACGCCGAGTTTGGTTCCACTGATCGCAGCCTTGACAGTGCTGGAGATTTCTGCAGTCGACAAGCCAAGCAAGGTCGATTTCTCACGATCGACAAGAACCCGCACCTCAGGCTTGGCCTTGGAGAAATCATCTTTTAGATCGACCAGACCAGGGACATCTTTGATCAACCGTTTGATTTCCACCAGTAACGCCTCTAATACAGTGATCTTTTCACCACTGACTTCGATACTGACCGGAGGGCCGGTGGGAGGCCCCTCCTTCTGTTTTTCAACCTTTATCTCAGCACCGGAAATGGGAACCAGTGCCTGGCGAAGCCTGGCCAGCACATCATTAGCATGCTCTTTACGGTCTTCTCGCTCGATAAAATCGAGAGAGAGTTTACTGAAGTTTGATTGAGCGCTCCCCCCTCCCCCCATGCCATCTCCGCTTGAAGTCCCGACCTCTGAAATGACATATCGCAGATCAGGCTCTCCAATAGCGAGTGTTTCTATCTTTCGGGTCAACTGGTCGCTCGCTTCCAGGCTGGTCCCTTCGGGGGCCTTGATCTCAACAATGGCGCGATTCGGCTCGATGTCGGGAAACAGCTCAATACCGTGTCCGAGAGCGGCATACGCGACGATAATTCCAATCAGGAGCGCAAATGACCCGGCAACGACCAGACCACGATGATTCATGGCGAACTCAAGAGTTGACCGGTAGAGGCGCAATATCATGGTTTCACGAGCGTCCGACAGTGAAACCCACTTCTTGTCGAGAGACATGAAGTGGGCACAGACCGTCGGGTTAATCACCAAGGCGACGAACAGGGATGCGACTAACGTCACTATCAGGGTCAGGGGCAGGAATTTCATGAACTCGCCCATAATTCCCGGCCAGAAAGTCATCGGGTAAAAAGCGCAAAGAGTGGTCAATGTAGAGCTGACAACCGGCCAGCCGACTTCTGCGACTGCGGCTTTCGCCGCCGGGATACTGCCCAGGCCCTCCTGCATATGTCGATAAACATTTTCAACAATGACAATAGCATTATCGACAAGCATCCCCAGAGCCAGCATCAGGCTGAAAAGAACAACCATATTGAGGGTGATTCCCGCCACATGCAGTACCGCGAAGGACATCAGCATGGAGAAGGGAATTGCCAGGGCAACAAAGAGAGAATTGCGCAGACCGAGGAACATGAACAAAACCAGAACGACCAAAATCAGTCCGGTGATGATATTGTTCTCCAGCTCCGAAACCATCCTTCTGATATCCTTGGACTGGTTGAAGGTGACCGCCAGTTCAACACCCGGAGGCAACAACGGCTCAGCATATTCGAGCAGCGCGAAGACCTGGTCTGCAACAGCAATGATGTTCTGACCGGTCCGTTTTTTAATCGCAAGGGTGACACTTTCGTGCCCATCCAGGCGAGCGCGGCTGACACGATCTTCAAAAGTGTCATACACCGTCGTCACATCTTTGAAATAGATCGGCCGACCGTCACGAACCATCAGCACCAGATTGTCGATCTGCGACGGGTCGGTAAATTCTCCGGGAATGCGGAGCAGATATTTCCCCTGGCCGATGTCGATGCTGCCACCGGGAATATTGACGTTCTCCTGTTGGACGGCAGCAATCACTTCTGTCAGTGGAATTTTATATGCGGCCATACGGTCGGGATCAAACTCAACCCTGATTTCACGTTCCCGGCCGCCAGACATAACGACATCCAGCACTCCCGGAATCTCCTCTATCCGGTCGGACAGTTCTTCTCCGACCCCCTTAAGCAGCGTTTCATCGGCAGAACCGGAGATCGCAACCATCAGAATAGGAAACTCTGACAGATTAATCTCCAGAACGGACGGGTCATCCTCCAGATCGGTCGGCAGATCACCCTTCGCCTGGTCGACTTTCTCCCTGACCCACTGCAAAGCCGTATCGATATTGACATCCGGGATGAACTCGATAGTGATCATGGAAGAACCTTCGGCGCTGACCGAACGCATCTTCTCAACGTCTTTAAGTCCTTTCAGTTTGCGCTCTAAAGGACGTGTTATCAGGTTTTCAATATCCTCAGAAGCCACACCTTCATAGGAGGTTACGACCAGGACATAAGGAACGGTGATGTCAGGCGCGGACTCTCTGGGCAGAACAATATAGCTGTAGATGCCGACCACCACGATAATCAGCATCAAGGCAAAGACCGTGCTGCGGCGATCAATTGCTGCGTTGGAAATCAGCATCGAACTATTCTCCTTCCTCAGCAGTCAAGGCACCATCTGTGAGGAGCTGCTGGCCCTTGACTATAATCCGATCACCTGCAGAAAGGCCCTTCTCAACGACGATCCGCCGACCGATCACCGCACCGGTGGTGACTTCAACCATCCGGGCGGTCCCCTGCTTTTGTATGAATA
>DATFMC010000068.1:0-6230 GCA_035267105.1 Geopsychrobacteraceae bacterium | reverse complement strand
GGCCCTGTTTCTCAACCGCTTTTTCAAGACCTGCCCCACCGACCGTGAAACGCACATCACCAAGGCGCTTCATCAAGCCAACGAAATTATTGTCCCGCACTGCCACTATTTCAGTATTGCCCAGGGGATCAGGCATCAGGCAAGGGAACTTCTGGTCGGTTGTTTCCGTATGGCCCGTGGTCGAGGGATGCGCGGAGAGCGCCGCTTTCTGGAGCATCCGTGTACCCCGCGATCCCTGGAACTGTTTCGGCTCTGGGCCCAGGTGAAACCGGAACTGGCTGAGATGGTATCGCAGTGGGAAGAGTCGATCAAAAGCCCGGCACCACAACCGGATCAGGAAAAGAAGAAACGTCCCCGGCGTCGCAGGCGTGGTCCCAAGAGAGCGCAGGGGCGGGGGAGTCATCCGAAAGAGAAGGATCAGGGTTGATCCTTGGAATCAGTAAAAAGCAAACAGGGCGCTACGATTTAATTCGTAACGCCCTGTTTGCATAATGGCGGAGGGGCGGGGATTCGAACCCCGGGTGGGTTGCCCCACAACAGATTTCGAATCTGTCACCTTCGGCCGCTCGGACACCCCTCCGTGGGTATCTTGTGTGGGACACTCTTTATACTGTTTTTTGGCGTTTTTTTCCAGCTCTTAGTTTGCGGAAAAACCCGCTCAGCATTTCACTGCATTCTTCACCAAGCACACCTTCTGTGACCTCAACTTTATGATTGAAGCGCTCGTCCTGCGAAAAATTGTAGATCGAGCCGACAGCACCGGCGCGCGGATCGCGGCAGGCGTAGACCAGTCGTGGAATGCGGGCAAGGATGATCGCACCCATACACATCACGCAGGGTTCCAGGGTCACGTACAGGGTAGTATCGAGCAGCCGCCAGTGACCGATCTGCTCGGCCGCTTCGCGGATCGCCACCATTTCAGCGTGGGTCGTAGGGTCATTGCTGGTTTCACGCAGGTTAAGTCCACGGCCGATGATTTGGCCGTTATGCACGATCACCGCACCGATAGGCACCTCACCTTTCGATTTGGCGATTTCGGCTTCGGTGAGTGCGGCCTGCATGTAGAATAGATGCTGTTCCATTGACATTCCCAGAGCTTAATCCCATCCATCCGTTTTCACAACAGAGGTATAGCCCAGCTTGGTGACAAGAAGTTCCGTCAGCTTTTCAGTGACACCGATTCGACGATCTTTCCCGAGCAGATCTTTCAGGCAGGTCATCTGCAATCCATGATATCCGCAGGGATTAATCCGCAAAAAAGGCTCCAAATCCAGATCGAGGTTGAGGGAAAGGCCATGAAAGCTGCAACCTCTCTGCACCCGGAAACCGAGTGATGCGATCTTGGCACCATCGACATACACACCAGGTGCCTTCGCACGGGTTTCTGCTTTGATGCCGCAGTCAGCCAGAGCATCAATAATCGATTGTTCGGTGAGTGTCACCAGACTGCGAACCATCAGGCCGCAACGCTTTAGGTCGATCATCAGGTAGATGATCAGTTGACCGGGGCCGTGATAGGTGACTTGACCGCCACGGTCAACCTGCACCACCGGAATGTCGCCGGCAGCCAGAATATGCTCGGACTTTCCCGATCGTCCCTGGGTAAATACCCGTTCATGCTCCAGCAGCCAGATTTCATCAAACGTCTGATTATTTCGTTGTGCCGTGAACTGCTGCATTCGCTGCCAGACAGGTTCATAAGGTTGCAAGCCAAGCTGACGAACTATCAGTCGTCCTTGTCGTGGTTGTGTACTGGTTTTATTCAGGTTGCTGTTTGGCATAGTCGATCCATTTTACGCCCGGATTGATGCTCAGAGGTGCTTTACCTCTCTCTGATGGCTACTATTGCTGGCCGACCTTGCAAATTTAAAGCGATGCAGGACCGACCTCATCCCTATTCCCCCAGCATGCCGGGCTTGATGAACAAGATCAAGAAACAGATACCGCATTGCTGAAATAAATTATGTCCCGATGCTGTAAGAATATCTATAAAGACCGTTTGTCCCTTTAAACCGATTAAGGCAGTGCTCCGTCAACATTTTTTGTCAGCCCCAGTTGCTTGATCAACTCAAATCGCAACTGTTTCGCCGCTGGTGCCGCCTGCTGCATGATATTGGCAATCCGGTTGAAATGAAGCAGGCGAACATTCCGTATGTCCGGTTTGATGTAGATTTCCGGTTGATTGTTTTCCTTTCTGACGGCAATGATCGATTGCTGCATGATTTCAAAGGTATTAAAAAACATTTCCAGCCAGTCACGCTGCGTGTCGATACGTCCTTCCCTGGAGCCTGTGACGTCAACAGCAACGGTCAGGTCATGTCTTTGTACCAGGAGATCAACTGGAAGGGGGTTGGAGGTGCCTCCGTCAATCAGCAGCTGCTTACCAATCTGGACCGGTGGGAATAGCCCGGGGACCGCCATACTTGCTTTGACTGCAGAAAACAGGTCACCCTGTTTGAGCACAATTGAATGGCCTGTACTGTAGTCGGTTGCGACCACCTCGAGTGGAATGACGAGGTCTTCAAAGGTGCGGGCCTCTATTTTTCCGGCAAGATAATCGAGGAATCCGTCCGGATCGAGCAACCCGCCTTGCCCGAAGTCGACGAGGAGCATCTTGTCCAGTTCCAATCCCTGGTCCGTTTGCACCAGTTCTGACAATGCGTCAAGTTCCGACCCTCCAAACTTCGCAAAAATTTCATGTATCTCGGCAGCATTTAAGCCGGCCGCGTACAGGGCTCCGATGACAGCGCCGATGCTGGTCCCTGCGATCCGGTCCGGTATTATCTGCAGATCGTCAAATACTTGTAACATGGCAATATGTGCCAGGCCTGCAGCTCCGCCAGATCCCAACGCAATTCCGACAGACTTTTCAATTGACGGTTTAACTTCCTTGGCAAAGGCATCGGAAGCAAATAAGAGAACTGTCGTCACCAATAATAAAGAGATGAAGGTTTTCATTGCATGCTCACTAAATCAACAAGGGGGGCCCAACCGATATTCGGTTTGACCACGACCGTGTCGTCAGGATTAACAAAACTCCCCATGCCCCAAGAGCAGCCAGAGTCTCATCAACCAGTTTCCCAACGTTCTCCACTTTTCGGCGGGGAAAAATCGGAGAGGTTGCCGCAAAGACAGTAGCAGACAGCAGATCAAGTATCAGTACAGCGCCAAAAACGAGTGCGGGTTGAAACGCAGAACGGATAAATTGGCGTCTATCCATATAACCCTCTCTGATATTCTTAGAGACAGAAAAAAAGCCTTTGAGCTTGGATTATAACGCTAAGTCGGGATTGAGTCTCCATCAATTGGCCGGATAAAGATTCGGCCTGTTCCTGCCTTTTCCAACGAATTTGTTTATGGACTCAATGGACGCTGTCTTCTGGGCAGCAACGTAAGTGCCGGCAAGTTTGCTGCCCGGAACGGTGATAAATTGTCTGTAGAATCGTCAAGAAGCCCCCCCCAGCCCGCTGATTGCCTGGAGGCATCCTTCATCACTCTCATCCCATCCACTGAATCAATGCCGTCAATGAAATGCTGGATAGGACTGTTGTCGCAAGAATGATGGAGGCGAGCAGATCCGGTGATCGATTGAACTTGATGGCGTACATCAGCGGCAACAACGCCGATGGTGCTGAGGTCTGCAGGGTTGCGATCTTCTGCTCTAAACCGGAAATATTCAGGGTTTCAAGCAGGGGATAGGTGAGGACAGGTGAAAGCAGTAAGCGGATGATCACAGCGACCCCGATGATTTTTATAAATTTTGATTGAAAACGGGTGTTCGCGAGCTGTAAGCCGAGAATAAAGATCAGCAACGGGATGGTGGCTTGACCTATGAGGCCCAGACTCTTCAGGGCAAATTCCGGGAGCGGTACGGAGCACTGTACGACAATCATTGCCAGAAAGAAGGCGTGAAACAGCGGCATCTTTAACAGATCCAGCATGATCTGCTTAAACCCGGAGGCGTTACTGCTGACATAGATGGCGATGGTGCTTAGAGTGAAATTGAAAGCAACAAAATAGATGACCGAATAGGAGACAGCCTGTTCTCCGTAGGTGAAGTAAATCAGCGGCAGGCCGAAATTGCCGATATTGATCATACTGCAGGCGAGGATGAAGGAAATCCGGTCGTTCTGTTGCAGGCGAAGAAGTCGGCCGGCAGCATAAGAGATGATCAGCAGCAAGCCGGTCAGAATTATCATAAAAACAAAGGGGATTTTCAGGGCGACGAGGCTGATGTTGTGAGTGACAATCGCATCAAAGACAAAGACGGGGGCAAACACCGTCAGTGTCAAGCCGGTAATTTCTTTGATATTCGGCTCAAAAAATCGATTATAGACCAGCGCTACGCCAATAATGATGAACAGTGGCAGGACCGATTGTTGAAAGACAATGAGGAAACCCATTTTAGGAACCAATCATGACATTTTGTGTTTGTTAGTGCGTTTTTCGAGATCTTCCAGTTCGATCTCGATGGCCTTGGTGCTGATTATAATTTCATATAACGAGACAAGCAAAGAGACGGCAAGGAGTAATAAGCTGAGACCGAAACTGAGCTTGGCTGAAAATGTAAAGTCGTGAAAGAGAAAAAACATCGAAAGCGTACAGAGGATAAAGCTCAGTACGCCGAATCCCTGCATAATCTTGGTTAAAACGATCCGGAGGCGCAGTTTGGCAATCTGGCGCAGGGTAATGTCATGGATCTGCTCTTGCGGTTGGCCATGCAGTTGCCTGATCAATTGTGCCAGAATCATGAAGCGGTTGGTGTATGCAAGCAGCAAAAGAGAGATCGCCGGGAAGAGCAAAGCGGGTGTTGTCAGTTCCATTCAGTTTCCCCTGTCTGCATTTTATTTCATTCACAGAAAGTTCCATCGACTGCTCAAGCAGCAATCTTCCTAACAACTAACCTAGCATTTCTTCATGAATTCAGCCATAAAGCCGTCTCCATCCAGAGCGCAAACGAAACGGCAGAGACGAGAGTGCTAATAGAAATCGTCGTCACGATAAATTCGGGACCTCCTTTCATCTCTGTCGCCAGCACATATGAAATGGCTGCCGTTGGACAGGCAAGCAGCAACAACCCGGTTAAAAAAACTTCGGGAGAAAACTGAAAGAGGGTAAACAGCAACAACCCTAAAGCGGGCAGGCAGAGCAGCTTGGCAAATACGGCCCCAATCAGCATTTTAAGATTATTCCTGATATTGCGAAAGTGCAGTGAAGCGCCGATCAGCAATAATGCCATTGGGGGCGCAACACTGCCCAGCATTTCCAGAAAGCGGAGAACCACTTGTGGGAGTTGCAACCCAAAACCGAAGGCCGATATCCCCGCCAGAGAGGAGAGGATGACAGGGTTTCTGCAAAGACTGCCGAGTACACTCATCGCCCTGATCACTGATATCGCTTTTTTTGCGGAAAAGGGCTGTAACGCAGAAACCGAGAGGGTATTCTGCAGAATTACCAGGACGCTGGAGATGATTACCGTTTTTGCCAGACCTGTTTCGCCAAGGAAATACAAAGAAAAAGACAAGCCGATGTAGCCGAGATTCCCGTGGCCGGCACTTTGAACTAGTAGCCGAGGCCAACAATGTCGCCATCAACACCCCGAAGTGAAATTCTTTGTCCAGCGACGCTAACGCCGTTGAGCGAAAGACCATCGCGAGGATTGCAAAATAATAAATAATTCGATTTGCGGGAACCTGAAAGGAATCAGGCACAAACCCTTTTTTCCGAGCAATACACCCGAGGAGAATCAAGAGGAAAAAGGGAAAAATTGTTTCAAGGGTTTTCTTTTACAGTCCAATCCGAAACTCCTTAGTTGTCCAATGGTGCATTTGCTCGCTCAACGAGAGCCCTGCTTGGTGGATGCCGACTTTGGCGCCAAAATGCTCCCTATACAAGTTGGAAGCGCCGAAGAAGTTGTGATGAGTAAGCAGAGTGTTGTCGACACTTGACAGCGAGGTATCAAAGTGTGATGGACAGTCAATCCAGTCGGTTGTCTGGCTAGTGTTGATTCGATAGGCAGCATGCTCGTAACCTGGCGCCGGTTGGGAGTTGAGTCTGGTCACCTTTCATTGACCGGTGTGGAAACGACCTTGAATCTGGCAGGGCATTTTCTGCGGTTATGAACCGCTCTTTCCGCGCTCCGCAAAAGGGGCAAGTAGCGGGAAAACCACCATATTGAACCCGCAGACGAGGCAGACATGTTGTTCTTTTTCCTTTGGTCCTCCTCTTGG
>DATFMC010000067.1:0-31689 GCA_035267105.1 Geopsychrobacteraceae bacterium | reverse complement strand
GGAATCAGATAATGCGGATGTCCGGCGAGAAGCACTGCTGATTGCCGCAGAGCTGCACGAAAAGTCAAACAACATTGATCGCACCTTGGCGGTCTATCGCCGCTATGTGGATTACTTCCCAAGGCCGGTGGAAGATAACCTCGAGGCGCGCAGCAAGATCGCTGACATTCTCAAACAGCAAAATCAGGACGATTACCTGCGTGAACTCAAACAGATTGTAATGATCGATGCCAACGCCGGGGATGAGCGGACTGAACGTACCCTGTCTTTAGCCGCCAGTGCCGCTCTGGTCCTCACCGAAGTCAGTTATGAGAGTTTCAAGGCCGTCAGATTGGTGAAGCCTTTCGAGGTCAACCTGCGAAAGAAACAGGTCAAGATGAAGAAGGCTCTGCAGGAGTTCGGAAAGCTGTTTGATTACGAGATCGGAGAAACGACTGCGGCTGCGACCTATTACATGGCTGAGATTTACGGGCATTTCAGCAGATCTCTGATGACCTCGGAGCGGCCGGATGGTTTGAGCCCACTGGAACTGGAAGAGTACGAGCTGGCCATCGAGGAACAGGCTTATCCCTTTGACGATAAAGGGATCGAGGTTCATGAGAGTAATCTCGAACTGATCAGCGTCGGGATCTATAACCAATGGATCGAAAAAAGCCTGGAGAGACTGGCGATCCTGGTTCCGGCTCGCTATGCAAAACCGGAGCAACAGAGTGTCGTTATATCGTCGCTTGAGACATACAGTTTTGTCATTGCCGGAACCCAGCCGGTAACGCCGACCGGTATGTCCGAGATAGCTGGGGTCTCTTCGGTCACACCGACAGGCAATGACGCCTCTTTTGACGAAGAAATAACAGTGAATCCTGAGCAGCAGGACGCAGTCGCTGCTGCAAAGGACATCGATGAGGTTGCAACTGATCTGCCGGAGACACTCGCAGCAGACGATCCTCAGGCAGATGCCACAATATCTGAGAGCGCTATTCTGGCAGAAGGATCAGGCTCCTCAGTTGAGGCTTCTGCTGAGGATAACCATAGCCTGAATGAACCCGTAATGGCTGATTCATCCAGGCTGGAGCAGGGTGCACCCTCTCGCTCGAATCTCGAGGAAAACCGGACTGGAGCCGAAGATCATGCGGTGAAGGATTTTGAGGAAACGACGACACAATGACAGATCTCAAGAAGTCAGGAGTCCTTGTAATGAAGAGCATCCGCCAGCGGTTGCAATGGTTGGGACACGCTCCTTCTCGTTCAGCGTTTCTAGTGAGTATTTTGCTGGTTATGGGCGGTTGCGCGACAGGCAATATCAAACCTGAATCTGTTGACGATATCCAGCAAACGTCGCTGGAGCCGGGTGTGAAGCACTATCAGGATGGAAGAATAGGCTTTGTCCTCAGGGAAACCGCTGTTATGGACGCGGTCGCGCACCATGACTTTGAACGGGCTGTAAAAAGTTTCAAAGATGAGGACTATGAATTGGCAATCGAACTCTTTGACCGGGTGATTGAAGTCTCCCCCGCGGTCTCCGCGCCATATATCGATCTGGCGATGGCCTACCGGAAGATTGATCGACCAGAGTTAGCGGAAGACCAGCTGAAAAAAGCACTTGATTTGATTCCCGGACACCCTGTTGCCAGCCAGGAATACGGCCTGTTGCTGCGGAGTACAGGTCGCTTTTCTGAGGCGAAAGAGGTCTACGAGCAATCACTCAAAGAGTTCCCGGAGTATCTCCCGGTGCGCAGAAACCTCGGCATCCTTTGTGACCTCTATCTGAATGATCCTGAATGCGCACTTGAACAGTATCAGCAGTACAGCAAGTACCGGCCGGAAGATGAACAGGCTGAATTGTGGGTCGCTGAACTCCGGTTACGGCTCGGTCGATAGTTTTCGAAAAAGCTAAAAAACACGCTCAGGTCAGGCTGTTCCTGACCTGTACCGCACCTATTTATAAGGAGGAAGAAAATGAAGCGTCAATTACTTTATTGCCTGGGATTGACATTGTTATCGGTCGTGGCTGCGACCGCCTCTGTAAAAGAGCCTGACAGCATGGATCTGAAATCAGAGGTCAAAGAATTGTCGGGGATGTCTATCGTTGGCAACGATGAAGCCCCGAAGTCACTTTACATTGTTCCCTGGAAAAGCTCCGAGATCGGTGTGGAGACCAGCTTGAGCATGATGTTGGACATGGATAATGGACCCGTGGACCGGGACGTATTTAAAAGACGGCTGGACTTCTATGAAGTCAGCACGGCAAACAACTCTGGGAGGATAAATTAATGGAAGTCATCTATTCAATATTCGGTTTTTTTCAAAAGGGTGGCCTGTTCATGTACCCGATCCTGTTCGTATTTGCTTTCGGTATGGCCATTGCCGTTGAGCGGTGGGTGCAACTGGGCCGGATCAGAAACGATAATCGCAAGATGTGGAACGAGATTCATCCGATGTTGTCGGATGGTGAGTTCGACAAGGCGCGTGAGGTTGTCAAGGAAGATAAGTCCACTATCGCGCAGATGCTGGACATGGGTCTGGCACGCCAGGGTGCGGTCAGACGTCGTGAAGATATTGAAATCGCCATGGAGGAGAGCCTGATGGAGATCATTCCGCAACTCGAAAGACGGACTCCTTATGTCGCCCTGTTTTCCAATATTGCCACCCTGCTTGGTCTGCTCGGTACGATCATGGGTCTGATCGAGGCGTTCACAGCGGTTGCCAATGCCAACCCGGCGGAGAAGGCGGACCTGCTTTCAGCAAGTATTTCGGTCGCTATGAACACCACGGCATTTGGTCTGATGGCTGCGATTCCGATGATGCTTATCCATGCCAAGCTGACTTCGACAACCGGGCAGATCGTTGACAGTCTGGAGATGGCATCGGTGAAGGCTTTGAACAGCATTTCAAATACCGCCAAACGCCAGTTCCCTGCGAGTTGACCATGGGCAGACGTCGACAAAACAGAAGACGACAAAAGGAGACTCCGGAGCTTGAAATCACCACCTTTCTGAACTTGATGGTGGTGCTGGTCCCGTTTCTGTTGATCAGCGCGGTTTTCTCACGGGTAACAATCCTTGAACTGAGTGTACCGACTGCGGCATCTTCTTCTGCGACTGCCAACAAGCCGAACTTCAGCATTGAAGTCATCGTCCGCGATTCTGGTTTGGAGTTTGCCAATGGGTCAAGTGTGGTGGCTTCAGTCCCGAAAAAAGACGGACAGTATGATCTGGAGAAACTCTCTGAAATGCTCCTTCGCGTCAAAGGCGACTACCCGCAGAAAGAGGAAGCGACGGTGCTGATGGAACCGGACATTGAGTACGATTATCTGATCCAGGTCATGGATACGGTTCGCGGAGCCGGGGTACAGGAAGAAGGGAGTGAAGAAGGTCAGTATGTCACGCTCTTCCCTAATATTTCAATTGGAGACGCACCATGAGAAATTCCAGACGAATGAGGCGTATGGGACGGAACAGGAAAAAGATACCGAGGCTTAATCTGACCTCGTTGATGGACGTATTCACCATTCTGGTCTTCTTCCTGCTGGCTAACTCAGGCTCCAATGAGGTGTTGTCTCCCCCCAAGCAGATCAAGCTTCCAAATTCGGTGGTCGAGTCAAAACCGCGTGAAACGGTGGTCATTATGGTCAACCCGGAAGCGGTTCTGGTTCAGGGGAATGCCGTTGTCAGCATTGTGGATCTTCTTGATTCGAAAAGTATGAAGGTCCCGGAGATCTCAGAGAGACTTTTGCAGCTCGAGCAAAACATTATCGGAATCAACACCAGAACGATCGCCGACAGCAAGGAAATCACCATCCTTGCCGACAAGACGATTCCGTTCAACGTGCTGAAGAAAATCATGTCAACCTGCACGCTTTCCGGATACGGCAAGATCTCACTGGCTGTCACCCAGAAAGCCGCTCAGAGTTAGTATGAGTGCCATGGACACATCCCTATTGGCGCAGGAATTGGAGCCTCTGAACGCGCAGATCGAGCTGATACAGGATAGGATCGAGACGCTCGAAGGTGAACTGCGCATTGCCGAGGCAGAGCTTGACGCCCATTCAGTTGACAGGAAAAGATTCGATGCACTGCAGGATGTCTGCAACGCCCTCGATTCTCTGTCTGAACTGGAGGCAGGTGAGCTTTTTTGGAATGAACTTCCCGGAATCAAGGAACCTGATGGATTCGTAGACCTTCTCCGTGGGCAGGTTGAAAAGTTTGAGGAAAATATAGAGTCAGGTCTGGAAAAACAGGCGAGCCTTAAAGAACAGCTAAATAAATGTTACGACGATTTGGGCTATCTGGATGGCCAGGTGATGGATGCCTATTCCAGGGAAGAACGACGGCGGGATGAATTTGTTATTGAACGGGAGGTCACCTCTAGCCCCTATCGCAAGATCGTCATGCCATGGAGCAAGGATGGCGAGAGCGAACGATATTTCCGCCGCTCGGTACTTGTAGCATTGTTGCTGTGTATTGTATTCGGCTCGATTATCCCACTGGTCAGCATTCCCGTTCCAGAGCGTTCGGCAATGGTCGTAGAAATACCGGAACGTCTCGCCATGCTGGTCAGAAAGGAACCACCAAAGCCTGAGCCCGTTCCTCTACCGAAGCCTCAACAGGAAGAGGAAAAAGTCGATCCTGAAAAGAAAAAGCCGGAACAGAAAAAACCTGAAAAGGCGAAAAAGAAACCGGTCGAAAAGCCGACAGAAGTCGCTGCTTCCAAGGGGAAAAAGAAGGCCGCACGCAAGAAAGCCGAGAACACTGGGGTCCTCGCGTTCAAGGATACCTTCAAAGACCTTATTGACGAAACTCCCGTGGCCAAGCTTGGTACTGAGGCCAGAATTAATAATAAAGCTCCCCTTGCAGCAGGACAGGCACGGCCTCAACGGTCCCTGGTGGCAATGCAGGCCACCGCCGGCTCCAGCGGTGGCATCAGCAATTCAACCGTCAGCCGGAATCTTGGCGCCGGTGGTACTGGCGGTAATGGTGATCGTATTGGTGGAGTCACTTTTGCTCGGGTCGAGAGCGCCGTTGCTGATTTACAAGAGGAGGCCCGTCCTCTGAGCGATGGGCCAGGTCCGGCCCGAACCGATGAGGAAATCCAGATCGTTTTCGATCGCTACAAGGCGACACTTTACCGGATTTACAACAAGGAGTTGCGTAAAGATCCGACCCTGCGCGGTAAACTGTTGCTTCGCCTCAGTATTGAACCCGGAGGTGAAGTCTCCATGTGCGAAGTTGATTCAACCGATCTGGCCTCGGCTGAACTGGTCGACAAAATACTTGCTCGCGTAAAGAGGTTTAATTTCGGAGAGAAAGAAGATGTGCCCCAGATCACAATTCTCTATCCGATCGATTTTTTGCCTGCAGGTTAGCGCATAACAATCGTCATAAATCGTAATGATCCGACAATTGCAAGCTGTGGCCTGGCACTTATGCCGTATGGAGACCGGAATGAATCAAAAAATATGGGTAATTGACGACACACCTTCAGATATTTCCATCGACAGACGACACTCGAACATGCCGTCTGGCGATGTGGAAAAAAGGCGGACCAGGACCGATGATGAGACGATCGCCTTGTCTAACAAAGGCACGACTAAAAATCCGGCTTTGTCGTTCAGTCTTTCCCTGCTCCTGTGTGGGGCCGGTTATCTCTATCTCGGACGTTACCGCCTGGGCGCAGTTTTTGCGTCAATTCAGGCCCTTCTTGTCCTGTTGTTGATTGGCATATTCTATTATTGGGATGCGATAAAAAACTTTTCCTTTGTTCATACTTTTGAAATGTCAATTTTTGTCTTCACCGGCCTGGTGGTCATACTGATTACGATGTTTCTGTGGCTTGGCAGCGCCGTTGATGCTTACCGCAGAACGGTTCAACAGTTACCTGATGTTTATGCTGGAGTGGATTACGAATATCTTCCGGTTTTCGCAAACGTTTTGTTTCCCGGCTGGGGCCATTTCTTGAATGGGCAGCCGAAACGGGGCAGCGCCTATCTCATGTTTGGATTCGTTGGACTATGCTCAGGTTTGTTAACGCTTGCAGCCTGGCCGATCTGGTCATTGATTGCATACAGTCCAGGAGCAAGAATGTTTGAGATTGCATTATTTTCAGCTTTTTTGTTTGTCCCGCTTGCGCTGGTCGCCTGGGTGGTCTCCGTGTATGACATCTTCAGAATACGTATTGGCGACATCCTGAGGTCCCATATGCCACGAACATCAGCGGTGCTGACCTTGTTGCTGTCTATATCTGTGGGACTGCATTTTATGTCAGGAGAGTACTACATGAATCTTATGGATTCAGTTCGTACCGAAATGTTGCAACATAATATGACCTTTTTACCTGAGGTGGTGCAGAGTACGCAGGCTCTGTTGAATCTGTTGCTGAAGATAAATCTCGCTTAAGAACTCCACAGGAAAGGAGAGAATAATGTCTAATCGAATAAAAAACAGCTGGCTACTGAATGGTTTATATCCTGTTCGCGGTCCTGATATGGAAGATTAAACAAGACAAGATAAAATCTCCGATAAGGGCAAAATCAGAGAAATCTGGTGACGCAAAGCCACGGGTCCTGACATAACAGGACAGCCGGGTTGCCGAAGTGATGAACTCGTTTCAGGATAAGGCAACATGTATTTGTTTTCCTTGTCCAACACTCATCTTCGGTCATGGAGTTGGGTGTTTTTTTATGCGGTTATTTCCTAATAAACAAGATTACTAATGGAGGCAGTTATGTACCGTTCTCGATATATTTTAATTTCAGTTTTAGTCGTCCTGTTGTTTGCCAGCGGTTGTGCAAAGAAAAATGTTTCAGTTGACGAAGTTGAGCCTGCTGAACCGATCGCGGCAAATGACCCTGTTGAAAAATCAGAACCTGTTGTCGTTCAGGAACAGGCAAAAAAGGATCCATTGGCCGATTCAGGTTTCTTTAGTTTGGAAGCCAGCGCCTTGAAGACCGTTTATTTTGATTACGACTCATATCAATTATCGCCAGAGGCAGTGATGAGTCTAGATCAATCTGCTGAAATGCTTCTTGCTGATCCTGACTTTAAGGTCATAGTCGAAGGCCATTGTGATGCGCGCGGATCAGATGAATATAATATGTCGCTCGGTGAGCTCCGCGCTCATGCGGTGATGAACTATTTTTCTTCCAGAGGTATAGCGCAGGACCGCATGATAGTGGTCAGTTATGGAGAGGAGCAGCCTGCTGTCAAAGGGAATAATAAAGCAGCGTGGGCAAAAAACCGACGTGTAGAGTTCACCAGGTAACCGTTGCCACAAAAAATTAGTCTTGCCATGGTTGGCGTCGCGAGTTTGAATCTCATTTTCAGCTCCAAAAAATCAAGAGTCCAGATCGTTAAATCTGGACTCTTGATTTTAATAATCATGAGGTCTTATGAATATATCAGTTCTTCACGCGATCTAAACCTGCGTTTGTGGCCACGCCCGACCTTGGTCCTTTTCAGGGAGACAATATAAGGATTGCGGGTCAATGACGAAAGTTCCCTTCCTGTGTTGCGGGATGCATTCATTCCCGTGAAGTAACATGATCAACTGGTCTTCGGACAGAGGGAATGAGTTGACCTGCTGCAGAAGTTTGACCACTGATTCAACAATGTCCACTTAATTTCTTTGCCAGGTGAATGATTATTACCCAGCCATCAGGTTTACTCTGAAGTGGTTTCTTCTCCGGTAACAGTGTCCTCCGTGGAAACCAGATTAATACCCTATTATAATTGTTCGAACTTGTGTCGGTCGAGAGATTTCTCGGGTTTCAGCGCTCATCGCCGAGGCAGATTTGTCGACGCTTTTGATCAGGGTTTCGGGCTTCTGGTCGAGAATCAAGGCGGTTTTTTCGGCGGCCAACTTGCGGCCTAGAGAGGATCGTTCTTCGCCGCGCGGATAGAAGAATGGACCCAGACGCCGGCTCATTCCCACTGACAGACCACTTTTTTCAGCCTACCTCATCCTGTTGAATAACATCATTTATGGGTGCCTGCTCTTTCCCGCTCGTAATCTGTTAAAATCTGTTGAAGAGTTTTTGGTGAAAGCCAAACAAGTTTCTTCTTCTGCTGATAGCCGTCAAGCCGATTGTTTCACATCTATTCACGTCTGCATCAAGGAGGATAAAAATGGAAAAGGATCGTTTTGATTTTGTCCGGGTTGAGAGTGAGCAAGGACGGGATGTTTTTGTCAGAAATCCGGAGAGTGGTGAGGAGGGGCTGGTTGAACGCTGTTCAGGTGAGACGGTGATCTTCATAAATCCTCAGGGAGAAGAGTGTTCATCGGATTACCACAAGCTGGAGGAAATCACCCGGAGCAAGGAAGAGTGGCCCAGGCGAAACTAGCCTCCTTTTGAGTCGGTTTCAGTGCTGGCCGTTCTCGAAGCTCTTCGCCAGCGCTGAAACCCCTTTCTTTTAGAAAAATCAATAACTCTATGCGTCGTGAATTGCTTAAACAGCTGGATGTCAAACAAGGGCTATGGTTGATTGCGGTGACGTGCAGAGGTCAGTCACTGCTCAGCCAGTTCCAAGACTCTTTCACTTGTCCTTATTTTGAACAGCGGTAGTTGGTCAGGGTAAAGATGGAGAAGATGCGAGTGCTCCACTTTTCGAACTCACAGCTGCTGACCAGTGCCAGGTATTCGATATTGTTGATATGTTTAACATCAAGATTGAGCTCGTCCCAGAGTGTCTCCAGGTTCGGATATGGGAAACCCTGCAGATCAATCAACGCCCTGATTTTACCATTGGTCTCGATAGTCCATTCAAGTTCGATGGTGATCTGATAGATTTTTTCCTGAGTCAGCGGTCGAGTGATTCGGTAAACCACTGCTCTTTCGGTATCTCGGTTTAATCTTTCATACCTCTCTGTGTTTCTTTGTTCTGATTATCTTTTGTTTCTAATTTTTGACTTCAATCTGACGGGTCTTAAGCCAACATCCAGACTGATCGGTATGGTGTCTAGCAGCCCTTTTAACAGGTTGTATTCCCTGCGTAGCTCTGTCAATAACAGTCGCGCGTCATCAGTTTACCAAGCTTTATCGATGATGGGCTGATTCACAAAATTTTACCGGGCAGAGTAAAGAATCTTTCATTGTCGTCCCTGATTCAGAAGATAGAATTGAGTCAACTAAGGAAGTCTGGATGAGAGCCTTGAATTTTTTTCTGAAAACTTACAGAACAAGAAAGGAGAAAAAGTGATGATTGAAAAACGTTTACTGTCGATAAGCTTATTTATCGCCATGATTTTTTTTGCAACTTCAGCGCTGGCAGTCAATCCATACGTGCAGCCGGACAATACCTGGATCACCATCAGCGGAACCGTAAAAAACGTGACAGCGGATTCCTTTATCCTGGATTATGGGAGTGGCACAATCATTGTTGAAATGGATGACGGCGACCGGGATGCCGATGGCTACAAACTCCTCAACGGCGACAAGGTGACGGTTAACGGCAAGATCGACGATGATTTTTTCGAAAAGACAAGCATTGAAGCAAGCAGTGTCTATGTGGAAAGCATCGGAACCTTTTTCTTTGCGAGTGCAGAGGATGAAGAGGATTATAACGTCAACCTGGTCACCCCGATCATAGTTTCGACCAGCGTAGTGCAGGGTGTCGTTACGAAGGTGGAAAATCATGGATTCACGATTAATGACGGGGAAAAATCCCTGGACATCGATGTTTCGGAGATGGCTTTTGATCCTCTCGATGATAAAGGCTACCTGAAGATTGACGTTGGTGATTTGGTGCGCGTGACAGGAACAATGGATGATAGGTTCTTTACCGATCGTGAACTGGTCGCCAGCAGCGCGGTTGAAATCATCGATTTTATCGACTGATACGGGTGATTAGCTAAGGCATGTAGCGGTGACGGATGGCCCAAAGCATAAGGCTTATCGGGCCACAGCATCTGATCTGTCGAAACGCTTATGGTCATAAAACTTTCATCCAGGTAAAGCAAAACAAGCTCCCCCGGCAGAGTCGGGGGAGCTTGTTTTTTTAGTCGGTCCAGGATGCATGGAAAGTCTCCTGTTTCTGAACCGATCAAAGTTTTAAAAGAAAGTAGAACAGACCCGGATTTACGAAGACCATTTTCGTTTGAGTTTACGGTTTTTTTCGTTTTTTCGGCTACTGAATAACCAACCCTCCGTTGGTGGCTTGAACCATAACAGGAGAAGTGCCAGCAGCGTCAAATCGGCAAGGATTGCCACAATCATCGCGACCCCGGTCAGCAGGCCGAAGTAGACGGTCGGGGTGAAGTTGGAAAGGACCAGGATGGAAAAACCGGCGACAATGGTAATCGTGGTGTGAAAATCAAGAAACGGGGCACTGTAATGCATCTCATTAGGCAACGGGCGGAGTTATTTGAAACGTGAAGTTTCCTCTATGATGGCTTCAGCAAAGTCCAACCAGGATTGCCGCTTAACTTTTCCCGTGAGTTTTTGATGGCGTTTCTCACTTCCTGTGTGGTCATAAACCTGCCTTTTTATCCTCTCAACTCTAAAGGGGGCTTGAGCCCCCCTTTGAGAGAAAAAACTTTAAAATGGTTTCGATTACATTAACCTGTCATGCGTCGTTATCAGCCTGAATCAAGGGCCTAATCCTTCCTGTAGCAACTCATTCATTGTTCTTCTACAACAGATATTTCCTTTCTTTTCCGCATCTTAAAATCTGTCTTTATCCTTGTCGGTCATATGTTATCGCCAAAGACTGTTTTGTCTGCGGGTATATTTGTCTCAGTTGAAAAATACAGGTGACGGCCAAGATCAGGGCCCCAGTGGAATTGAGACATCTTTTTCGATCTGTTTCAAGGGTTTACCACAACACATCATGTCTCGCTCTTTGGCTTCTTCCAATGAATATCTGGTGTTACAAGCTTCACAAATATATACGGTGACTACTCCCCCATTCGGTCTGTTCGGATCTTTTGTCATCGTGTACTCCTTTGCTTAAATGGTTAAGATCTCCGGTTCTCGTTGTCATACCAGTATCGTCTTGAATGTGAATCGGGAATCCGCATATACCTGGTTGGCAACTTCAACGACCTTCAGTTGTAAATGTTATCGTGGCCCACTGATCAGGCAATGGCAGAATTACTACTTTGGGATATAAAATTTCTTTTCCAATCTCTTCAGGCTAAAGCCCCTTCTTCCCCGGAATCCAGGGTGAACAGGCAGGCCGTTCCCATTTGCTCGCAGATCTTGCGCAGCTCTGCGAAGTCAGGATGTTCAGCCATGGGTATGATGTTGAAATCGCCAGCATCGACCTTAAGAGTCTTCTCTGGACCACCGGTCTGGACGGCACTATCTGCCTCTGGAATGCGGGCCAGTGCGCTGATGTTGTCCAGAAAACGCTCCGCCGCAGCGGCATGGCTGTCATCTTTGAGCGTGGCGACAAAGCAGAGTTCCGCTTTGCGGTTCTGCATCAGTTTGTAGCCGATCAGGATTGCCAGGTCCTGGTTCTTCAGGTCCATACTGACTTTCCAGTCAGGGCCGTGATCAGTGAACCAGACGTTGATGTGGTGACAAGGATCAAGGCCGCGTCGGTCCGGGTCGGCGAACAGCAGTATACCGATCTGGTTCTGACGGGCGGTCTCGATGATCTCAGTCAGTTCTTCTTCCCGGTCGGTGCTTTCTGGCAGGGCGACAAACAGCAGGTTCGGCCGGAAAAAGGTGCCGCCGAAGGTTTCGATCCCTGCCTGCAGATTGTCGCCGAAACTGGCTGCCGAAATGACCGTCCAGGAGGCGAAGATCTTTTCATCCTTTAACTCTTCAATGAGCGCCGGTAACTCTTCAGTCAGTTTTTCTTCAATGACCCTTCCGGTCAGGCCGACCACTTTGAGAAAACCCTTCGGCTGACTGATATCACGGATTAAGCCGAAGACGCGTCGGACTTGCTTGATCTCTTCAACAGGGACGAGCAGGTTGGCCTTCCAGGTCCGTTCGCGGGACGCAGATAGTTCTCCCGCTTTTTTGGCGGCCCATTCTGCAAGTGCTACGAACAGGCCGCTGCGGACGTCACCGAATGGTGCTTCCAGGTGGCGTCGAATCAATATGGCATGAATGACCAATACCACAGCAATGGCAATGATGCTGAAGGTTGGATTGACGACAATCATGGCGAAAGCACAGCCGAATGCCCCGAGTGCAGAGACCAGGCGCGGCACCCGAAACAGGGGACGGAAGCTGACCAGCTTCATGCTCTGTTCAAGGGAGACGACGACATTGATCATTGCATAGGTAATCAGAAAAAAAAGTGTGATCAAGGGGGCAACGGCATTCAAATCACGCAGCATAAGAGCGCCCATCACGATAGCACCGGTTAAAAACAGGGCATTGCGTGGTTCGCCCTTGTCAGTCTTTTGAGTCAGCCAGTCGCTGGCCGGCACCACCTTGTGCTGGCCAAGTGCCTGGAGGATGCGCGGTGCTCCTACCAACGAGGAGAGTGCAGAAGAAAAAGTCGCTCCCAGTAAGCCTGCCAGTACTGCCGGACCCCAGGCGGCCTTGTCAATCATAACCGTGTAGCTGCCGGTCAGCTCGTCAACAGTGGCCGAGCGTGCCAGCCAATAAGCCAGAACCATATAAATCACCAGGCTCAGGCCGATGGCCGACAAGGTCCCGACAGGGATGCTCTTGCGAGGATTCTTCAGCTCGCCCGACATGTTAGCACCTGCCATGATGCCAGTCGATGCAGGGAAAAATACGGCAAAAACCGCCCAGAAGCCGATGCCGGAAAAGTCGTTAGCTGCCGAACCGGGGAAATCGCCAAACCACTGGACCGGATACTGCATCGATCCCTGATAGGCTGCCACGGCAATAGAAACCAGAGAGAGAATGATTACTGCCAGAATCAGGTATTGAATACGGAAAGCGAGGCCAGCACTGACGAAAGCAATGGCGAACAAAATCCCGAAGGTAGCCAGATCAACCAACAGCGCGGGGTGGTCGGGGAAGATCCACTGCCAGCCGGCGCGGAAGCCGAAGATATACATCGATACAGCCAGCGCCTGGGCCAGGTAGAGTGGAATGCCGATGCTGCCGCCCACCTCCAGGCCCAGCGACTGGGAGATGATATTGAAGGCACCGCCGGCACCTATGCGGATGTTGGTGGTGATCGATGCCAAGGAAAAACCGGTGAAACCGGTAATGGCAAAGGAGAGCAGGATGATGGCCCAGGCGCCGAGCAGGCCGGCGTTTCCGACCACCCAACCTTCCCGCAGGAACATGATGACACCGAGAATGGTCAGCAAGGTCGGTGTAAAAACACCGCCAAAGGTGCCGAACAACTGCTGCTGTGGGGCTTCTTGCTTCTCTTTTTTATCTTCGACCTGTTCCTGCAGGCCTTCTTCGTCTTCACCGCGGGAAATCTTATCGTGTTCTTCATCACTCATGTTCAATTCTCCGTATAAAATTTAAATCCTTAATTGTTGAGTGCCAGGGCATCGCTGATACTCAACATGATTTATCTGATTTTGTAGTCAATTTCATCGACCTGGTTTCTGCTCTGATAGAGCTTTAACTTCTGTTCATTGACATCGATAGTAGCCACCACATATTGAAGCTTTGGTTCCGGCGGAACAGGAAACAGTTCACCGAGGATGATGAGGAGCGGGAATATGCCGAAGGGCTCTATGTCCTGGTTTCCCTTCTACCGACCTGCTTTTCGTTCACAACGGCAGTTTGTTCCTTGGCGATCTGGCGACTCCCGAAGAACTGACTATAGAAGAAGAAAGTGGAAAAAGAGGGCTATGGAGATAAGGATAAAGAGAACGAGGGCGATGATAAAAGCCGGAGAATGAGATTGAAAGGCAAGGTGGTACTCATGCTTTACCCCTTACTCTCGTCCTGATTGTCGTATCCACCTCAGCATTTGGTTGGAGCCCTTGTGCCCACATTAAGTTGATTTTTCAATACAGAACCCGTTATGCAACGCATACCATTTTGTTAGCTGGACATGAAATCAGCGAACTTTATCAATCATGTAATCTACAGCCGCCCGGATATCGTCTTCGCTCAACGATGGATTCCCTCCTTTCGGCGGCATGGCACCGATACCGTTCAGCGTATTTTGCACCAGAATATCTCTGTCTTTGACAACTAAACTACTCCAGTCATTCTTGTCTCCAAGTTTTGGGGCATCCGACAGTCCGGTTTTATGGCACCCGGAACAAGTGCTGAGATAGACTTTCTCGCCTTGGCTGCCAGACGAAGGATTGTCCTGTTTTTCTGTAGTTGTTTTCTGAGCCGCTATGACTTGTGG
Source organism: Geopsychrobacteraceae bacterium (assembly GCA_035267105.1). Classification (GTDB taxonomy): domain Bacteria; phylum Desulfobacterota; class Desulfuromonadia; order Desulfuromonadales; family Geopsychrobacteraceae; genus BM509. Next base: position 17,440 of record DATFMC010000067.1, on the reverse strand, counting down.
TTCTTCCTGTTTATCGCAGGCAAACAGAAGCGATATCGCCACCAAGCAGATTATGATTCCCATTGTTTTATCTTGCCACATCATGATCTCCTCATCCGTTTGTGTGTTGATAAAAATACTGCCAATCGATCATCATCCTCGCGAAAGCGAGAATCCATACTTATCTCTAGCATCCAGGTTCCCTACTTCGCGGGAATGACAAAAAGTGAGGAATCCCTAAAGGTCTTGGGCTAAAGCACATCGTTTTCACTAGTGTGCTCATACAATATATATCAGACGATTCGAAGTTTTCCGGCCAGTAGAAATCTACTACCGGGAAATTGGCAGATTTTTCTATGTATGGAACTTGTTCTGGGTTCTGAATTTACGGTGAATTGATATGGGGCTAACCTGGATAACTGAAATATGTCCAAGGTAGCCCCTTTTTTTATCAAATATTCAAAAAAACAGGCAATTTCCATGGCAAAGCCAAACTTGACATCCTCGTTCTGCTGAAATGTCTGATGAGTTGATTTTCTTTTCAGGAATCCGGCCAATATTTTGATGCTGTTTCCTGTTGGAATAATAAACACCCTGAGCTACGGTCACTCGTCGCACTTCCTGTCACCAGATCAATCTTTTTTTGTTTATACTTTGGTACGATATAGACATGATGCATTTTTCTTTTTCACAAAGGTGAACATATCCACTTCATGAATGAGGATTCCTCAGGATGTCGGGTAACGAACTCCATAACCCGGAGTGCCATCCATCTGTCATGACGATTAGAAGGAAAAGGGGTCTGTTGTGCTGTAGACCAAAAGTTCAGAACGTAACCAGCAGGAGTTGTTTTTCATGAATACTCGCATAACAGAATTATTTGGCATTAAACACCCGATCCTGCAAGGGGGCATGCACTATGTGGCTTTTGCTGAATTGGCAGCGGCCGCTTCAAATGCTGGTGGTCTGGGAACAATTACCGGGCTGAGCCAAAAAAGTCCGAAAGATCTGGCTAATGAAATCGCTCGTTGCAAAGAGATGACGGACAAACCGTTTGCGGTAAACCTGACCTTTTTGCCGACCGTCAGCAGCCCCGATTATCCTGGCTATATCGACGCCATTATTAACGGTGGAGTTAAGATTATTGAAACTGCTGGTCGCAGCCCTGAACAGTACATGCCTCAAATCAAGGGTGCAGGCATCAAGGTCATTCACAAGTGTACTTCCGTCAGACACTCGTTAAAAGCTCAAGCTATCGGGTGCGATGCAGTGTCCGTTGATGGTTTTGAATGTGGAGGTCATCCCGGCGAAGACGATGTCCCCAATATGATTCTTCTGCCTCGTGCGGCAGAGGAACTTGAGATTCCATTTGTCGCTTCTGGTGGAATGGCTGATGCGCGCTCACTGGTTGCTGCATTGGCTATGGGGGCTGATGGTATGAACATGGGAACCCGTTTTATGGCCACTCAGGAAGCCCCAATACATCAAAAAGTAAAGAATGCCATTATCGCGGCCTCCGAACTGGACACCCGACTGGTCATGCGCACCTTGAGAAACACTGAACGGGTTTTGAATAATGCTGCAGTAGAACGCATTCTTGAGAAAGAACGTCGGTTGGGAGCAGACTTAACGTTTGAAGATGTCGCCGCCGAACTCGTCGATGTTTATCCGCGCATTTTACAAGAAGGTGACCTGGATGCTGGGGCCTGGTCTTGTGGTATGGTTGCAGGTTTGATTAATGATATTCCTACTTGCAAGGAGCTTATTGAAAGAATAATGAGTGACGCCGAAAAAATCATCAAGGGTCGTTTATGTGGTTTTCTCTGATTCTGCGCAGGCTCAGATAACGCGCTATCAGTGGCTGGGATATGACTTGCTTTTCCATCGATGTGATCCTGAGGAGGTATTGAATAGTGCATTTCAAACTGACCGAAGAACAGAGTCTGGTTAAGGAAACTGTCCGTGCTTTTGCAGAAAATGTGTTGGCTCCGACGGCGAAGGAGCGGGACGAACAGGATCGTTTCGATCGTGAGTTAATGTTCGATAAGTTGGGCGAGCTCGGGTTGACCGGCATTGTTTTTCCTGAGCAGTATGGCGGAGCGGGGGCAGATTACATGACTTACGCTATTGCCATTGAAGAGCTGTCGCGAGTTTGTGCATCGACAGGGGTGACGTTGTCGGCGCACCTCTCGCTTGGTGCCAATGCGGTTTATCTGTTTGGCACTGAGGAGCAGAAGCAGAAATTTCTGATACCGATGGCGGAAGGCTCCAAGCTGGGAGCTTTTGGTTTGACGGAGTCGACTGCTGGTTCTGATGCCGGCGGCACCCGAGCGACGGCCCGGCTTGACGGTGACGAGTGGATTCTCAACGGCACGAAAATATTCTGCACCAACGGTAAGGAAGCTGATATTTATATCGTCTTTGCACGGTCAGACAGGGACGCAGAAAAACACCATGGTATCAGCGCCTATATCGTTGAAAAAGGAACGCCTGGTTTCTCCTTCGGCAAGAAAGAGGAGAAAATGGGGATCCGCTCTTCAGCGACGTACGAGTTGGTGTTTGAGGATTGTCGGATTGCCAGAGAAAACCTGCTCGGTGATGAAGGGAAGGGCTTCAAAATCGCCATGAAGATTCTCGATGGTGGTCGCATCGGGATCGCATCACAGGCGCTCGGAATTGCTCAGGGCGCGTTTGATCTCGCAGCGGCTTATTCGCGGGAGCGTAAACAGTTTGACCAGGCGATTGGCAGCTTCCAGGGAGTCTCATTCATGCTTGCTGATATGCTGACCCAGATTGAGGCGTCACGGTTGCTGGTTTACAAAGCGGCATATCTGGCGAGCGCAGGTCATCCTTATTCAATGGAGTCAGCAATGGCCAAACTGCACGCATCCGAAACGGCAATGCAGGTTACGACCAGGGCTGTCCAGATTTTTGGCGGTTATGGTTATACTCGTGAGTTTCCTGTCGAACGGATGATGCGCGATGCTAAAATCACAGAGATTTATGAAGGAACCAGTGAGGTTCAACGACTTGTCATTGGCGCTGCGATCGCCCGTCGTTGAATGACACAGATTGTCTCAAGGTGTGGATAGGTTTTTGAGATCTGACACATTATTGCGTTGGAGGTATTTCGTGAAAATTCTGGTGTGCATCAAGCAGGTTCCGGATATGGAGTCAAAGTTCAAGGTGAATCCTGAGGGAACCTGGTATGACAATGTCGATCTTGCCTGGCGGATGAATGAATATGATGAATATGCTGTTGAGCAGGCAGTTCAGCTCAAAGGTCAGGTCGGTGATGCCGATTTGACTGTATTCTCAATCGGGCCGAATCGGGTCAAAGAGACCATGAAAAAAGCCCTGGCTATGGGGTGTGACCATGGGGTGCATGTCGCCGATGATGACAGCTATCAAAAAGATCCGTTTCAAATCGCGTCAATTATTGCCGGGTTTGCCAAGGACAAGGGCTTTGATCTGATCTTTACCGGCATGCAGTCGCAGGATCGTGGCAGTGCTCAAGTTGGCGTTCTTGTCGCTGAGTTACTGAACCTGCCATGCATCTCCACGATTGTTGACTTTGCTTACCTTGATGGCAAGGTCAGCGTTAAACGTGAACTTGAAGGGGGAGGGAGGGCTCTGGTCAGCTGTAATGCTCCTGTACTTGTCACCTGTCAATTAGGTCTCAATGTGCCGCGATATCCAACTTTGCCGAACATTATGAAGGCCAAAATGAAAGAAATACTCAGCATCGAGGTCGCTGAACTGCTGAATGTAACTGCCAGGCAGGAAACCTCAAAGCTGTATTTCCCAGAGAAGAAGGGGGGAGGACTGGTCCTGGAAGGAGATGCAGGAGACCTGGCTGATCAGTTGATCAAAATTCTTAGAGACAAAACCAGCGTATTGGCTTAGGGAGATTCACTATGAAAGTATTATTGGTTGCAGAATACAGAGAGGGGAAACTGCTCGGTTCCACCTATGAGCTGGTCGCCTTTGCCGAAAAAATCAATGCCCGAACTGCAATGTTTCTTGTTGGTACTGAAAGTGTCCTTCCTCAGTATGATGGCACGCTCTATCTTGCGGACAGTAATAAGGTAGGCGAATTTAACCCGACATTACACAAGCAGTTGTTACTTGATGTTATCGCCAGGGAACAACCGCAGATGGTTGTTTTTTCACACTCATCTTATGGCTGGGATCTGGCACCACGCATCTCCCTGGCCTTGGGTGCAGCTCAGATTTCTGAAGTTGTCGACGTGGTCGACGGTGTCCCGGTCGTTCCAGTTTGTAACGCTAAATTGCGGCGTCAGATCAAATCAAACACGGATCTGACCGTTGTCACTTTGCAAGCAGGAGCTTTTGGCCTCAGTAACGACCCGGTCGGTACCCCGACAGTAGAAAAAATCAGTACTGATGTCGTGTCGCAGGTCGAATTCAGTGGCTATGAAGCCGCTGAAGCTGGTGGCGTAGACCTCTCAAAGGCAACAGTGATCGTCAGTGCTGGTCGTGGTATTGCTAAGCCGGAGAATCTGGCGATTATTGAAGGCCTGGCCCACGCTTTAGGTGGTGAATATGGCGCCAGTCGCCCGGTGGTTGATTCCGACTGGGCAGAACATTCACGCCAGGTAGGAACCACCGGACAGACTGTGTCTCCCAAACTTTATGTTGCCTGCGGAATTTCAGGTGCGATTCAGCACTTGGCCGGAATGAAGAAATCTGAATTTGTTGTCGCGATCAACACGGATAAAGATGCACCGATTGGTGAGGTTGCCGACGTTCTGGTGGTTAACGATCTGAAGACATTTGTGCCAATTTTAACAGAGAAGCTGAACAGCCTGTAGTCAGGTGCGGGGCCAATGTAACTTGCGAAGGGCTGGCGCGTGTTCTGAATTGACAAATGTTTCCGGGTTGATCCAGGCAGTTGAAGGTTATTAGAAGCGGAGGCCTCTATTGAGGATCAGAATTAAGCTCTACGGTGTCCTGCGAAGGGATCGATTTAAGGATGAAGTTTGTGAGTACCCTGACGGTACCGGGATCGCAGTCATTGTCGATCATTTTCAGTTTCCTCGGCACCTGCTGGGAATTATCCTGGTAAATGGCCAACATGCTGATATAGAAACAGCACTAGATGACGGCGATACCCTCTCGTTATTGCCGGTCATTGATGGCGGTTGAGTGTTGCATTGAACCTCTCAGCATTTACTTTCCTCAAGCCGTTGCAATAGAATCTCAGAGATATCCATCGACCTGAGTGACCCTTCCAGCTCAGCACCTTTGATTCCATCTTCAAACATGGTCAGACAGAATGGACAGTTAGAGATCAGGCTTGGTGCTCTGGTTTGTTCTGCCATGCGAACCCGTTCTACATTGATCCGTCTGCCCAGATTTTCCTCAGCCATGATTCTGCCGCCACCCGCGCTACAGCAGAAGGCTTCACTGCGATTTTTTTCCATCTCGGTGATTGTTCCTCCCGCCGCATGAAGCAGTTCCCGTGGAGCGTCATAGACGCCATTGTGGCGACCCAGGTAACAGGAGTCATGATAAGTACAGTCGAATGACTCAGATTTGATCTTCAGCTGTCCGTTCTTCACCAGCTGGTTTAAAAATGTGGTATAGGATTCAACCTCGACATCAAAATCAAAATCACGATAATCTTTGTTCAGAGTATTGAGGCAGTGCGGACAGCTGGTCACAATTTTATTGATGCCGTAGCTTTTGATCTGCGCAATATTCGTCGTGGCAAGGGTTTGATAGAGATACTCATTGCCCATTTTACGCATCGGTTCACCGCAACATTTTTCTTCCTTGCCCAGAATTCCAACTTTAACCCCTGCCGCCTGGCAGAGCTTGATAAAAGCTTTGGCTATTTTGATATTACGTGCATCAAATGATGCGTAACATCCAGCAAAGTAGAGGATATCTACCTCAGAATCTTCGGCGAGCGTTTTAACACCCAACCCTTCGGTCCAATCTGCTCGTGTGGCATAACCACTGCCGAGAGGATTGCCGTTTACTTCGGTATGTTCCATGGCAGCCATCACTTCGTCGCCGGGAAATTCGCCTTCCATCAGAACAAGGTTACGGCGCATGTCGATAATCTTACCGACATGCTCAATGTTCGCCGGGCAGATCGACTGACAGGCAAAACAGGTGGTGCATGCCCAAATCGCCTCTTTATCACAGGCTTCTATAAGGTTGCTTTCCGGATTATGCTGCGCAACTTTGCCAATCTGCTTGACGATGGTCATCGGCGATAAAGGCTTGTCTGTGGTGTGGGCCGGGCAACGGTCCTGGCAGCGTTTGCACAGAGTACAGGCGTCACCGTCGAAAATATCTTTCCAGGTCAAATCCTGAACCCTGGCGGCACCAAAAGATTCAGCATTTTCGTCCTCAAGATCGAGGCTGGTCAGTTTCCCGGTGGGACCGAGATCGCTGAAAAGATAGTTGGCACTGGTCGTAAATATATGCCGAAACTTGGTGAAGGGGATACTTGCGATAAAACCGGCAACCAGGGCAAAGTGAACCCACCATGTGATGGTATGCAGTGTTCGTAACGATTGCTCAGGCATCGCAGTGAATGAATTTGCGACCAACAGTCCAACGGGGGACCAGGCAGCCAGTGGAGTCCCCATTTCCGTGGCTGCCATCCGGGCTCCCTCAATCAGAAAACCGCTGATCAGGATAGTAAGGAGCAGTCCGTGCATCAGGATGTCATCAGCTTTGCTGTCAAGACCGCTTGGTTGAACGATATAACGTCGGATGAAAAGACCAAGCAGTGAGATGATGGCGATCAACCCGGACAGATCCAGAATAATGGAAAACAACAGGTAAAAGTTTCCGGTCAGAAACTTTATACCGAAGAAAAGATCAGTGAAGTCGGCTTGCAGAAATATCAGGCAGGTTCCGATAAATAGCAGAAAAAATCCCCAGAAGAACAAGCTGTGGCCTAGACCTGCCCATCGAACATTGAGAACCCTGCTTTGTAAAATAACATTTTTAAGCAGGAGCCGAATCCGCAGGAATAGCTGGTCGGTACGGTTCAGAGAGGTGCCCTGCCGATATGCAAGTATGCGTCGATGAGCACCTTTCACCAGGACAACCACAGCTAGCAGAGTGAACAGGTACATTGGAATCAGGGTTGTTGCTCCATCTCCAACGTTCCAGTAAATCTCGCGGGTATATTCCATTGTGTTGTCTCCTGAAGGGGCAGTAGCGATATTCTGTTAGTCAATTGTTAGAGAATAGACGTTGTTCGTTGAATTGCCAACTCATCTAATTGCAAATAGTAAGTAGGGGCTGTCTGGGTTGATCGATAAAAACCGATATGTGACCAGTGTGATGCTAACTTTATTTAAAGGTGCTATTATTTCAGATATGTTTTTATCAGTGTCTTAAAAAGTGTTCCGTGAGGTTTCTTCTGCCTGTCGATCCAGTGCAGATTGGTCTCAGTCAGCGCCCATCGGCTTTTCTTTGATCAAGTTTGGTTCTGTATCGGTGCATTTGACATCAAATTGAATGAACCAGAAGACATCAAATAGCTAACAGTGTGGGCATTGGTTGACAGGTCACCCCCCTGTGGATTTAAAGGATCAAATTATGTTTACTAATCATGATTCTTATTGATATTGAGGCTCAACTGTGATGAGTCGATATCTGATATTTATTTTATTATTATTCATTTTTTTTTGGTCTCAGTCATCTTTTGCCCAGAATCTGATCATCAATAATACTGCTGACGCACAGAATTACAGTCTTGGTTATCGTTTTGGCAGAAGCCTGCTCAACTATGGTATCGAGTTTAGATCAGAAGTTTTTTGGCATGGCCTGTTTGCTCCGATTGACGAGATGACACCTCAGTTTGATCGAAGTCAGATGAAAAAGGTGTTGAGTCAGCTCGAAACGCAGCGTGCTCTTCCCCGGTTGCCCGAACAGTTACAACAGCAGCGAATTGAGGTTCAGAACTACAGTCTCGGGTACCGATTAGGTAATGATCTGTTGCAATACAAAGTCGAGTTGAAACCACAATTTCTTTTGAATGGAATTTTTGATGCATATACAAACAGAAAACCACAATTACAACTCGAAGAGATGGCGGGCATCATCAGGCAGCTTAACGACAGAAAAAATGAGAGACTGCAGCTTCCCGAAGTCCAACATTTTCTGTCGTCAATTGCGGCTTCTGGTGACGTAACCTTTCTAAAAAGTGGTCTGCAGTACCGGGTCATAAAAGAGGGGTCGGGGAGAACTCCACAAAAGGAAGATACTGTTCGACTTCATTTCAGAAACAGCACGATACACGGATTTGAAATTGACAGTTCGTACCCGCTCGGCATTCCTGCACCTCGGACGTATAAAATTGAAGATGTAATACCCGGATGGGCCGAAGCTTTGTTCGGGATGAAAGAGGGGAGTAAGTGGACGCTGTATATCCCTGCGTATCTCACCGTTGAACCTGGCAGCCCAACTGCAGGTCAGACAATGATTACCGATCTTGAGTTGATTGAAGTTTTATAACAGGCCCGCTGCCTCTGGTCATAGGCTTAAAGCGGTCCGACGTTGAACGTTTGAGTAGCCCTTAATCTTCCCAGAAGGATGGATCAATAATACCATTTCTGATCGCGTACTGAACCATTTTGACAGGATTGTCGATGCCGATTTTTTTTGAAAGGTTGGCACGATGTTTATCGACGGTCTTGGAACTTATGCAGAGAATTTCGCCGATCTGGTTGCTGCTGTTGCCTTGGACCAGCAGATTGAAGACCTGTTTTTCCCGGTCTGAAAGTTGGTTGAATGCATCGTTCTTAAGGGGGGATTCGCGGGTTGATTCCAGGTAGGTTGATATGACCGAGTCATGTACTTCCGAGCTTAAATAAAACCTTCCTTGAGCAACTGCACGAATCGCTTCCAGCAATTCTGAACTGGGAGCTCCTTTTACAACATACCCCAAGGCTCCTGCCTTGAGTGCCTGATGAACATAAGCCTCCTTTTCGTAGCGTGAAAGAATGATGATTTGTGTCTCTGGAGCAACCTGTCTAACCAACTCTATGGTGTCGAGACCGTTCATGCGAGACATGGCTATATCGAGCAATAATACGTCAGGATGGGTCGCGCGGACTTTTTCGACGGCTTCAATTCCATCGCTGGCCTCTCCAACAATTTCTATATCAACCTGACTTTTTAATAAAAGAGAAATGCCTTCACGCAAAATTGTGTGGTCGTCGGTGATGACTATTTTAATCGACATTGACAAAAACCTCCGTTTCCTTGATCGGTAGCTCCGCTCTAACCATCGTCCCTTTACCAATTTTTGATTCAACGATTAACCGGCCACCAACAGCCGCGGCCCTTTCACGCATTCCCAGCAAACCCAGCCCCCAGGTCTCATGATTCAGTTTTTTGAAAAAGGCTTCGTCCATTCCATGACCATCGTCTGTAATGGTTAACGCCACTTGGCCGGGATCGAATACTAATTCAATTTTTATCTTGCGGGCTCCTGCATGTTTAACAATATTATTGAGTCCTTCCTGACAGATGCGATAGAGAACAATTTCCATTTCTCTGGAGATGTGATGATCTCCCTTGATTTGAAAATCGATATCGATCGACTTGTAGAGCAGTACAAATTCGTTGATATGCCAACGTAATGTTTCGATCAGGCCGACGTCATCGAGCATGACAGGACGCAACTGATCGCAAATGTTGCGTAAGTCAACCTCCAATCGCGCAACCAGCTTGAGGAGGCGTTTACAGTGGAACTGGTAGTCACTTTCGTCTTCATACCTGTGGTCGCGCAGCATCTCGACCCCGATCTGAAATGCGGTGAGAACCTGACCGAATTCATCATGAAAATCCTGAGCCAGAGACTTCTTCTCCTCTTCCGAGGTATGTATCAATTTATGAGAGAGGGAACGAATCTCTTCCTCACTCCTCTTCAAGGCTTCTTCCGCCTGTTTTCTCAAGGTAATGTCTGTATGCGTTCCGATCATACGGACCGGGGTTCCTTCCTCGTTCCATGAAACAACCTGACCGCGTGCAAGAACCCAGATCCAACCGGCGTCATTCTTACTTTTAAGGCGGTGCTCCGTGGTGTAATGACTGCTTTCACCAGATAGATGTTTTTTCTGTAAAGCCAGCACATGTTCTCTTTCGTCCGGATGGAGGAGGTCTCTCCAGGCTTCAATGTTCGGTTCGATTTCGCCTGGTTCATAGCCGAGCATCTTTTCACCACGAGGGCTGACATAGATCTCACCCGTTGTAAGGTTACAGTCCCAGAGAGAGTCGTTGACTGCCTGCAGTGCGAGTTGAAGTCTCTCTTCACTAGCTGAAAGCCTTTCTATAATTCTTTTGCGGTCCTGATAGTGATGTTGAATCGGTCGGTAATGAAAGAAATAAAATGTTGGTGAAAGAATGATCAAAAGTCCACTCGCATCAACCAGGGCTTCCAGTATTGCCGGGATTGGCGGCAACAGGGCAAGGGTGAACATAATAATTGTTTCAGCAGAAAAAATTGAGATGATCATCAAGGGAACGAGCCGTCTCGGTGATAATAGCGCTAAAGTTTTTTCTGCCGACTGTGTTTCTCGATAATCACTGTTCAATTGTCTGTCACGATGGATATCATCCGGATTTTTACTTTTAGTTGAAGCGAGTCGTAACGGTCGGTAGAAGAGAAGATAGGCGGCAGAAGAAAAAACACCGAGCAGAACAAGTGTACCTATTCCGGCCCTTGTTATTGAGGAAATCTTCGGAAAGTGGGGAAACACTGACATAAGTGAAATTTCAACCAGGAAGAGTACTCCTGCAATGAGCAACAATAACCTCATGGGCGATATGCGCTGCAAGAGAGTGTCTGCTGGAAATCTTTCAGTATGGGATCTGTCGTTCATTTTTGATTGAATGTTCATTGATACGCCTCGCGGCCAATTACCATTCAGACCGGATTTATCTATTGGTGTCAGTTTGAAGCAAGTTGTATGTTCATAATATAACTATATAATCGATAGAAAGTATACTATATCAGTCAACAAGGAGTGTGCTTTTGTGCAATTTGGCTGGTCCGGCAAAATATCGCCGGGTCTTTTTCACTCAAGAAGTCGATGCGTGTCTCAAGGATGTGTGTTTTGAAGTCGCCAGGAGATACGAAATACGGTTTATCGAAATTGGGACCGACAATGACCACGTTCCTCTATTGGTACAATCGGTTCCTACGTATAGTCCAACGCAGGTGGTTCGATTTACCAAAAGTCTTACGGCCTGTGAGATTTTCAAACAAATCCCACCCATCAAGAAACAGCTATGGGCGGAGAGTTTTGGACAAAAAACTATTTTTTCAACACCGTAGGACGAGCGGACAATTGCCAACTATGTTGGGAAACAAGGCTGCGAGGCGGATCATCAACAGTTACATCGAGAGCAGATAGTGCCTTTCGATACCCACTTGCTGCGGTGCGCTTCACCAAGTGTGCTGTCACAATAAACATGATTGTGAAAGGCACCATCCAGAACTGGATCAGCTGTCAGTTGATATCGCTCGTTGTGCGAGGTTCAGTAATGGTCAGTCTTGATTCTGTACGAATTTCACCAAACTGGGTCTCGTAGCGCGTCAGGTTTTCATGCAGGGTTGCGATCAATCGTTTCGCGTGCTGTGGTGAGGTTATGATCCGTGAGCGTACTTTGGCTTTTGGCACCTGTGGCTGGGCAAAAATAAAATCGATAATGAACTCAGCTTCGGTATGGTTCACTGCGGCCAGGTTAATGTAGGCTCCCTGGCTGGTTTCGTCATCTATCTGTATTTCAAGCTTAAGGTTTGTTTTCTTCTCTTCAGTCATTGCGCTCATCTCCAATGTAAAGGTTGTGGGTTGAATATCTATGGCCGGTTTCGGCTGTTTGGTCCTTCAAACGATATTCGACGCATACGGTAGCAGCGAAAATGGACAGTGGCAAGAAGGACATTTTATATTTCAGTTTACCGGGTATACTGTATTGGTGACAGCTATGACATATTTGTCATTTTCTCCTTGACACTCCAGGGTCGATTTGGTACTTCAATGCGCACGCCTGACGGCAGTTAATGGCCCCGTCGCCAAGTGGTAAGGCAGTGGTCTGCAACACCATTATCACCAGTTCGAATCTGGTCGGGGCCTCCATTATACAAAGAGTCAGCTGCTCATCAGCTGACTCTTTTCTTTTTCAGCCGGGAGACTGCATGTGTTAAGCCTGCCCCTGATACTGATGCTCATGTTTTTTGGCGCTTTTGCCGGTTTTATGGCAGGCCTGCTTGGTATTGGTGGCGGCGTGATTCTGGTCCCCCTGTTTCTCTGGTTCTTTCCTCTTGCAGACCTTCCTCCCGAGATCATCGTACACACTGCATTCGGGACAAGCCTGGCAATTATCATCCCGACCTCTATCAGCAGCACCTACGGTCACAGGAAACATGGCAATGTTGCCTGGAAGCAGGTTTTATTCCTGGCGGGCGGCGGTATTATCGGTGCCTTGATCGGATCATCTCTAGCCGCTTTGCTTTCTGGCCCGGCCTTGAAGGTTTGTTTCGGAGCCATGCAGGTCACAATCGGCCTCAAACTGCTCTTCTTTCATCCTCACTTGCCTCCTGAATATGAGAAAAAGCCGAGTTGGCAACCTTTGGCTGCAGTCGGTCTTGTTGGCGGTTGTTTCTCGTCCTTTTTTGGTGTCGGTGGCGGGGTTGTCGCTGTTCCGCTGATGTTGATTCTGCTTCGGATGCCGATCCACCTGGCTGTCGGTAATTCCAGTGCCTTGATCGTTGTCTCTTCGCTGGCAGGCGCACTCAGTTATGTCTGGTTCGGCATGCAGGCGCAGGTTCAAACACCCTGGAGTCTTGGCTACGTCAACCTGACAGTTGCAGCAATCATCGCGCCCATGACGATTGTTTTTGCTCGTTTAGGTGTTAGGATTGCGAATAAGGTCAGTCAGGATAGATTGTTAAGCGCTTTTGCTGTTTTGTTGATTCTGATTGGCGCTAAAATGGTTCTTCGACTCTGACGGCAAGCGCGTAACGGTGGTGCCATGATCAGACGACCGGCAGTTGCGGGGAGTTTTTATCCCGAAGAAAAAGCTGACCTGCTTGATCAGCTGAAGCAGATCGTTCCATCTGTGGAAATGCGAAAGCGTTGTCTCGGAGTGATCTCTCCACATGCAGGATATATCTACTCAGGAGCTATCGCGGGTCAACTGCTTGCGGAAACGACTCTACCTCGGCAGATCGTTCTCCTGGGTCCGAACCATCACGGGCTGGGTGCCGATGCCGCAATCTTCTGTGACGGGTTCTGGAGTACTCCACTTGGGGAGGTGCCGATTGCTACTGGCCTTGCATCGCAGCTGATGCAGTCCTGCTCAATGCTGCAATCTGATCCTCTTGCTCATCGTCTTGAACACTCTATTGAAGTACAACTTCCTCTTCTCAAGTATCTGCAGCCGAACCTTCAGATTGTACCGATCTGTCTCGGCCATGGAACACTTGACGATTGGCTTCAACTGGGAGCTGATATTGGTGAAGCGCTGAACGCCTGGTCGCAGGAGGTTCTGGTTGTCGCCAGTTCGGATATGAATCATTTTCTCGATGCGACCGAGACCAGACGTCGGGATTATCTGGCTATTGACGCGGTGTTGGCACTCGATCCTTCCCGTCTATATCAAACCGTCCGTGAAAATGATATCTCCATGTGCGGGGTCGTTCCTGCCGTGGTTATGCTTCAGTCTGCTTTGACGCGAGGCGCAACGGAATGTCGCCTGAACTGTTATGGGAATTCGGGAGACGTGAATGGCGACATGTCCAGAGTTGTTGGTTATGCGGCTCTGTCGGTCTTCTGAAAAACAGGAAAAGACTTGTCACTTTAAATCGGGTGACGTATAAATATCGAGGCCGTCACGCGGCCTTTTTTTATTGCACAGGAGAAAATATTAATGTCTGACTTACGTGTTCGTTTTGCTCCCAGCCCGACCGGTTATCTTCATATTGGCGGTGCTCGTACCGCACTTTTTAATTATCTGCTGGCTCGTAAAGAGCAGGGAACCTATGTCCTGCGGATTGAGGATACCGATGTCGCCAGGTCCACTCAGGAATCGGTTGATGCTATCCTTGATGCCATGACCTGGTTAGGACTCTCCTGTGACGAAGGCCCTATCTATCAGTCGGATCGGTTTGATCTGTACAAAGAGAAAGTGCAGCAATTGTTGAAAGACGGCAAAGCCTACAAATGTTACTGCACGCAGCAAGAGCTTGATACCAAGCGTGAAGCGGCAATGAAGGCGGGTGGCAAGCCGAAATATGATGGCACTTGTCGTAATCGGACCGATAACCCGGAGATGCCGTATGTTGTCCGTTTCCGCCTGCCTGGCGATTCCGGAGTGACGACCTTCGACGACCGGATCAAGGGGACCATCAGCATCCGTCACGAAGAGTTGGACGATCTGATTATTCAGCGAACCGACGGGACCCCGACCTACAACTTTGTGGTCGTCATCGATGATGCCGAAATGGGCATGACCCTGATTATTCGTGGTGACGATCATATCAATAATACCCCACGGCAGATTCTTCTCTATCAGGCGCTTGGTTACCCGGTTCCTGAATTCGCTCACGTTCCAATGATTCTCGGTTCCGATAAAAAGCGCCTCTCCAAGCGACACGGTGCGACTTCGGTCATGGCTTATCAGGAGATGGGCATGTTGCCGGAAGCGATGGTCAACTACCTGGTCCGTCTCGGCTGGTCTTACGGAGATGAAGAAATCTTCAGTATGGATGACCTGATCGAGAAATTCACTATTGAAGCGGTCGGGAAATCCGCCGGAGTCTTCAACCCTGAAAAGCTGCTCTGGTTGAACGCACATTACATCAAGACTGGTGACCCGCAACGTCTGGCGGAACTGTTGAAAGATTTTCTGTTGAAAAAAGGTATAGATCCCGCGGCAGGGCCAGATCTGGTTGCTGTAGTTAGAAGTCTGCAGGAGCGAGCCAATACTCTGGTTGAAATGGCGGATGGCGCAGCTTTCTACTTTAAGGATGTTCTTGAGTTTGACGAAAAGACCAGAAGTAAGTTCCTGACTGCTGATAATCGGGAAACTTTTCAGTCAATTTTTGACAATCTGACCGTATGTCAGGACTTTACTGAGGAAGGTCTCGAAAAAGCTTTCGCTGTGACCATGGAAGAAACCGGTCTGAAGTTTGGTAAGGTTGCTCAGCCGTTACGAGCAGCATTGACCGGTGGATCAGCCAGTCCTGGGATCTATGACGTCCTGCTGGTGCTCGGGAAGGAGAGGTCTCTCCAACGGATTAAACGTGCGATGGAAGACCTCGCTTAATTCCGGCTGCTTGGCGACCCAAAACCCCTTTCAAGACATCGGTTCCTGAGAGGGGTTTTTTTATTGTCTCATCATGGATCAGATATGATTAAAAGTTATTTTACTCCACGTATCCACTCCCAATCGCAGTAAAGGGGAGTGACAAATCAAGTTGTGGAACCTGCTTTGCGACCCAGGATGTGAAGGTATTGCTGTTTGGTCCAGGAAAGACCGTGTAGGTTGTTTTCCAGGGATAGTCGATGGCGGCCTGATGGACAGCATTAATCAGGTTGTCCACACCATGTCCTCTGTACTCTTTAAGGATTTCAGGCCGTTCTCCAAACCAGTAACGATCAGGAATATCCTCCGCGATTCTCATGACCGGCTGACCACGACGTTCACGCCAGCCGACCACGTCATAAACGATATAGTTATCGCTTCCGGTCGGTTTGGCGGCGATCCAGGTATGAATAGCAAACCAGCCACGCCAACCCCACGCTCTGGCACCGTAAACCTGTAATACCGCTTCGTTGGTGCTGGCAGGATCGGGCGCGATCCCGGCAGATTCACGGCTGGCTGTCCTCCAGTCTTTGCCAGAGGTACAGTTTGTCAGCAGCATTCCCATCAGTGCAGAGATTGCCATCCCTATCATCAGTTTTTTGTGGAGATTCTTCACCTTGTATCCTCTGGGTGCAAAATACTGTATTGCCATCTTAACGTTTTTATTAAATCGATGTGAAGAGGGTGGGCCTTTACAAAAAAAAGACCCCCAGCTTCTGGAGGTCTTCCTTATGGATTTAATATTTTACTTCGATACTTAGTCGGGGGGCTCGCCCTGGGCGACCCACTTATCAAGCTCAGTCGCCAGATCTTCCGGGATATCGATGAACCTCAGGCCCATGCCGGGTTCATAAATCGATTTTTTGGAAAACCTTCTTTTCCAGACAACTTCACAGCTGCACCGGACGACTTGCTCCTGATTGGATGGAAGAGGAATCTCAACTTCCACCTGCATTCCCGGTTCAAGGGGATTGACGGAGGAGATAAACATTCCGCTTTTACTGATGTTTTTACTGTAGCCGAAAAAGACTTTCTGACCATCCTCGATTTTTATTTTCTGGACAATCAATGGAGCACGCAGGTCCCTGCGTTTGCTTTTCTGAACCTCCGCCTCTGGATCTTTCACTTTTCTACGCATAGCAACCCCAAAGAAGTTAAATCTTTTAAAAATTATAGCTATGCAATTTAACACATCTTTCCTTTACTGAAACCTCAAAAATCAACTTTATTCTCTCATGACCGATTATTCTCAATATTCATTGACAGAAAGCTGACAAGACAATAAAGTCGACCGCGTTCGAGATTTTGGAGGAATTATATGGCAGGCATCAGAGAACAGAAAAAGAGAGAGACACGGCAGGCGATTCTGGATGCTGCGATCCGACTATTTGGTGACAAAGGCTACGATAAAACCAGTATCGAGGATCTTGCAACAGAGGCGGGCATCGGCAAGACAACAATCTACGGTTACTTTGCGACCAAGCAGGAGATTTTTCAGAGCTTCTGTGATGAAGAGATAGAATACTCTTTTCGGACGATCCGAGAGTCGATTGATCGCGACGCCCCATTATTGAAACAGCTGGTCGCACTGTTCATGCTGCAGTTTCAATTTATAGCTGAAAACAGGGAGTTTGGTCGCCAGCTGATTCGGGAGCTTGCCTTCCCCAAAGAGAGCAGCGACAACTCTCTGGAACATATGCAGCGATATCTGCAGACCCTGGAAGAACTACTGAAGGCCAGCGGAAAGATAAAGCCTGAGGTCAATCTGGCAACTTCATCGGCCAGTTTTTACATGCTCTACCTCGGGTGTCTGTCTGGCTGGTATAGCGGTTACCTGCAGGATCAACAAGCAGTGGAGGAGTCGATGGGAAGGCTATTTCAGCAAATTCTGGAAGGGATCGGACTATGAACAGTGAAAATCGTTTCAGGGTCGGTTTCAGACCACTACTCATTCTTTTTTTTCTGTTGGGAGCTGTTGTCAACACAGAGGCTGCGGACAGCATTCAGAGCGAGAGTGAGGTTTTGCGAAGCCTTCTGAGGCTTGGTCTTGCAGAAAACCTTGGTTTGCAAATCAGTGAGGTTGATTTTATGC
>DATFMC010000066.1:0-11494 GCA_035267105.1 Geopsychrobacteraceae bacterium | reverse complement strand
GCTGATGGTCGAGCGGCATACCTCACCGACGGTGACGGCTTATATCACTTTCCGGGTCGGTGGAGTCGATGAAACCAGTGACCGGCGCGGGGTGGCTCACCTGCTTGAGCATATGCTCTTCAAGGGGACCAAAACCCTCGGAACAACCGATTATCAGAAAGAGAAGCCGCTGCTGGATAAAATCGAGCAGGTCGGGAGCGAGATCGATCGACTGAAAATCGAAAAGAATCCGGAAGTTGAGCGACTGACGGAGTTAAAGCAGCAACTGCAGAAACTTCAGCAGGAACATCGACAGCTGGTCGTTAAAGATGAATTCTCAAAGATTTATGCTGAAAATGGCGGAACCGGGTACAATGCGTTCACCAGTAAAGACCAGACATCTTACCTGATTTCTCTGCCAGCCAACAAGCTTGAGTTGTGGGCGGCTATTGAGTCCGATCGACTTCAGAATGCAGTATTGCGAGAGTTTTACACGGAACGTGAAGTTATTCGCGAAGAACGCCGCCGTTCTTATGAAAGCAGTCCTCGGGGAATGCTTTACGAGGCACTTCTGGCGACGGCCTACCGGGTGCATCGCTATCGGAATCCGGTAATCGGTTGGGATTCTGATATCAGGAATCTGTCGCTGGAAGAAACCCGTGACTTTCTGCACAGCTATTACGCACCGACAAATATGGTGATTACCCTGGTGGGCGACTTTGACAGTCAGGAAGCCCTGGAGATGGTTGAACGCTACTTCGGTTCGATTCCTCCGGGGACACCGGTCCCGGCGGTGTTTGATCAGGAGCCGGAGCAGCAGGGTGAACGTCGGGCGCAGATTGAGTTTGATGCAGAGCCGCAACTGGCTATCGCATATCACAAACCGACCCTGCCGCACCCGGATGATTACGCCTTTGATCTGCTGATGCAGATTCTGGGCGAGGGAAGAACCTCATATCTCTATCGTAAACTGGTGGTCGAGGATCAGATTGCGTCAGGAATCAGCATTTATGGTGCTCCTGGTTCCCGGTATGACAACCTGATGGTCATTTCGGCGACTCCCCGTTTTCCTCATACGGTGGAGGAGCTTGAGTCAGCAATCTATGACGAAATCGAACGTTTCAAGGAACAACCAGTGACCGAGAAAGAGCTGGAAATCGCACGTAACCGGATCCTGACTGATTTTATGCGTATGCTGAAAGGGAACAGCGGTATGGCTCGAATGCTTTCGAACTATCAGGCGTTGACTGATGATTGGCGTTATCTGGTGAACTACGAAACTGAAATATCCAAGGTGACTCCGGAACATCTGACAGAAGCTGCCCGGCGATATCTGAAGCCTGAAAATCGAACTGTAGTGGTTCTTGGCCGGGAGGTCGCTCCATGAGTAGATTGGTCTTTGCTGCCATCTTTTTCTGTCTGCTGCAGTTGGCCTGTACTCCTGCAACAACGGTTCGGCCCGATCAACTGACTTTTCCAGAACTTGAATTCGATTTTCCCACCGTTGAGAAACGTCAATTGGACAACGGCATGCGGCTTTATCTGCTGCCGGATCATGAACTGCCACTGGTTGAATTGTCTCTGACTGTCGGTGGAGGAAGTACTCTTGATGATCCTCGGAAGTCCGGTATCTCCAATCTGTTTGCAGCGGTTCTGGAAAACGGCGGAGCAGGTGACAGGTCGCCACAACAGGTGGAGGATGAACTGGAAGAGATGGCTGCCGAACTGGGCGTCTCCAGGGATGACTACAGCACAAATATCGTGATGTCCCTCCGTAGCCAGGATCTCCATCGAGGATTGAATCTTCTGGCAGATCTGCTGCGTCGTCCGCAGTTTGATCAGAAGCGCTTTGAGCTGTCACGCAAACAGCTGCGCGAAAGGGTACGTCGGCAGAATGACAATCCATCATCAATCGCAGGACGGACCCTGGCGAAAGCGACCTATGGTGAGCATTCTTTCGGCAGGTTCGCTACTCTGGAAAGTATCGACCGCATTGAGCGATCCGACCTGCTGGAGATCCATCAGGCTTATTTTCAGCCGAATAATGTCTGGCTGGCTATTTCAGGCGATGTCGAACCGGACCTGTTGGTACCGACAATGAACAGGCTGTTTGGAGATTGGCAATCGAGCGGCATCCCTGATCTTGATCCTCAACCACTCCCCAAAGCGGATGATCCGGCCGTCTGGGTTGCGAATAAAGACATCCCGCAGACCACCATTCTGATGGGACATCGAGGGATTGAGAAGGATAATCCGGATCTGTTTGCCCTCAAGGTTGCCAATTACATCCTGGGCGGAGGTGGTTTTAACTCACGAATGATGCGTGAGATCCGCTCTAACCGTGGTCTGGCTTATTCAGTCTATTCTTATTTTCAGGTCGGTCGTCGGTTGCCTCAAATGTTTGTCGCCAGCTGTGAAACCAAAGCTTCATCCACTATTGCGGTTGTTGAGTTGATGCGGAGCTTGATCCAGCAGTTGCGAGAAGAACCGGTCACAGAAGAGGAGTTGTCGCTCGCCAGGGAGAGTCTGATCAATTCTTTTGTCTTTGCTTTTGACGACAGCCAGTCTGTGGTCAGTCGCAGGGTGCGTCTCGATTTTTATGATTATCCCCCGCAATATCTGGAAGATTACCGTGAAAAAATTGCGGCAGTGACAGTTGAGGATGTGCAGCGAGTCGCCAGGGAGTATCTGCATCCTGACCAGCTACAGATTGTACTGGTGGGGAAGACGGCAGATTTCGATCGTGACCCCGATGTTCTTGGTCCACCGGTACGCCAGGTCGATCTGGAGAGCAAGGAATAGAGCCAGCAATGGATTGTGTGTCTTTAGCTGATGGGAGTCAACGTGGCGGATCATGAAAAGCAATTGAGTCTGGCTGAGCGCTGGCAAAAGCTGGTCTGGGATCATGATCCGAAGACCTTGAATCCGTTTCAGTTGCTTCTGGTGAGGCAGCTTCAAGCTGCGGCCCTGGTCGGTCGAGATTTTATGAATGATCGATGTCTGTTGCAGGCATCAGCCTTGACCTATTCGTCGATGTTGGCCATCGTACCATTACTGGCACTGACCTTCGCCCTGTTAAAGGCTTTTGGTGTTCAGAATCGTCTGGAACCGCTGATCATGGAAAAACTCTCTGTCGGCTCTGAAGACGTGATTCAGTCGATCGTTGGTTATATTAACAACACCCAGGTGGCCAGTCTGGGAGCTCTGGGGCTAGTACTGTTGCTGGTTGCCGTCGTATCACTGCTGACCAACGTTGAAAAGAGTTTCAATCATATCTGGGGTGTAAGCGGTACTCGGTCACTGCTGCGACGTTTTTCTGATTATCTCTCGGTCATTCTGGTCGGACCGGTTTTACTGATCTCGGCCATGTCGATGACGACCAGTCTGGCCAGTCATGATCTGGTTCAGAGGTTTCTCGAGATGGAAGTCGTCGGCAGCGTGCTTCTACTGCTGTTCAAGGTCACTCCCTACCTGTTTATGTGGTTGGCGTTCGCCATCCTTTATATCTTCATGTCGAATACCAAGGTTGAATTGAAGGCGGCGCTGATTGGCGGAATCTTCGGCGGTACTCTCTGGCAGCTTGCCCAGTGGGCCTACGTGAATTTCCAGGTCGGGGTCGCCAAGTATAATGCTATTTACGGCACTATGGCGGCGCTGCCGATCTTCATGGTCTGGCTTTATCTTTCCTGGCTGATCGTCCTGCTTGGTCTCGAAGTCACCTACGCCAAGCAGAACCTGCGTGTCAGCGGTTATGATCTGCGTGATGAAGAAGTGAGTATTCTGGGGCATGAGCAATCATCATTGGCAATTCTGGTGGTACTGGCAGAACGCTTTATCAAGGGAGACAGCCCCCTCAGTCAGGGCGAACTGGCCCAACTTCTTGTCTTGCCGCCACGGCTTTGTGGCAGCGTACTGACACGACTGGATGCACTCGGATTTGTTTCAGAGGCCTGTCCGCCTGGTTCCTCTCGCTGTCGATATCAACTCGGACGTGCCGCTGATACCTTGCCTGTGATGGAGATCCTTCAGAAATTACGCTCATACGGAGAAGAATTGCCGCTGCAGGCGGAGTTGAAACAGGTCCAGGTGGCGCTGGAGGTTTATGCTTCTCTCGAGAAGATGGAGCAGGAAGGGTTGGCAGGGATGACTTTGCGGGAGCTTTGTTTGCGCGAGGAGTCAGTTTAGATACTGGGCTGAAACCTCAGTTCGGCAGGCTACGACATTCCTCTCTTTTTCGGCAAATATCGACTCCGTTCCAGCGAACTCAGAGGGGAATAGAATCGTGGATCTTAAAACTTAAATGGTTAGAAAGTTTTCAAACGAAAGGAACCATCAACCAACTCAGCATAAGAATACTGATCAATGCAGTCCCCAAGAATAATACTGGTCCCTGACTTCTTCTCATCCAGATTCGCCTGATGAAAGTGGCCACAAACAAAAGCATCAGCACTTTTCAGGCATTGCTCAGCGTAGGGGATCACTAGAGGTCTCGGGTCAAATCGCTTGCTGGTTGTTTTGTATTTACCGCTTTTGTCACTCAGCCAGTTGCCGAATTTCCAGACCGCATCCGGTGGCAGCAGAGCGGTCAGAAGTTTAACCGGAAGGCTGCGCCAGAAAGCTCGAAGCAGACGGTAGCTCTTGAGTTCTTTGTTGATCAGATCGCCATGACAGAGCCAGATTTTCTGTCCATCCCAATCGACAACTGCTTCATCGGTGATAATCTGACAGCTCAATGTTTCAGAAAAATAGGGTCCAAGATTGAAATCATGGTTTCCTTCCACGTAATATAGCTGGCAACCCGATTCATTCAGGGCGCGCAGTTTTTCCAACAACGGGAGGTAGGCGGAAAAAACGACATGGCTGTAGCCGATCCAGAACTCGAAAATATCACCAAGCAGGAACAGGCCATCAAGTTGACCAACCTGGGAATCCAGGAATTTTACAAGTTTCCGGTAGTTTTCATCGTCCGGATAGCGTAAATGTGCATCAGCAATAAATATGGCTCTCATAGTTCGGCACTATAGTGAGCCGCTTCGGGGATGTCAACATTACCAGACAACATCATGGATGAGGAGAAACGCTATGAAATATCCGATGATTCACCTCTGCTTGCGGGTTATGGACCTGAATGCTTCTGAACAGTTTTACCGCGACGCTTTCGGCTTCGAGGTTGCTCGAAAAAAGGACTTTCCCGACGCCAAGTTTACGCTGAGTTATATGACCTCTGCCGGTTTGCCTTTTGAGTTGGAGTTGACCTACAACTATGACCAGAAAGAGCCTTATGTGATCGGCAATGGCTACTCGCATCTGGCCGTCGGAGTCAAGGATCTAGAGACATCTCACCAGAGACATATTGATATGGGCCTGGAGCCAACACCTCTCAAGGGGTTGTCCGCAGGAAAGAAAATGTTTTATTTCGTCAGTGATCCTGACGGCTATCGGACCGAAGTTGTCCGCAGGGAAGAGGTGTAGTATTCATATGGAAGCGTTTGATCAATTGCTCGGCAAAGGACGTCAGTCACTGGACAGTGGTGATTATCCTACAGCCCTTAAATTTTTTCGCCAGGCTGCGGCCATCAATGACCAATCAGCTGAGCTTTTCCTCCTGATCGGAGATGCTCTTGCAGAGAGCGGCAAGTTGAAAGATGCTCATGATTCATTACTCAAGGGCTTAACGTTGGAATCAGAAAATGTGGAAATTCTGTACGCTCTGGGAGATTTGTGTCTGGAGATGGGATCTGCCGATGAGGCTTTAGAGCAATATCGGAAGATTATCGACATTGATACGTCAGAAGCCGACGCCTGGGTCAGTATCGCTTTGGTCTATGCTCATCAGGAACGTTTTTCTGAAGCCGAAGCAGCTTCCCGTAAGGCCGTTGCGCTGGAACCGGAATCCTCCTTTGCCATGACCGCGCTCGGTGACGCCTGTTTCTCTCTCGGCAAGGAAGACGAAGCATTGGAATGTTATCTAAAAATCATTGAGCTTGATCCGGAAGAGGCGCAGGCACATCTAAGCATAGGCGAGTTCTATTATGATGCTGGGGATTTGAAGCAGGCGGAAAGTCATTGTCGAAAGGCTGTTGCTCTGGACAGTGAACTGACCTTTGCCTGGTTGACGTTAGGGAACCTCTGCCTGGATCAGGAACGGGACGAAGATGCGTTGGAGTATTTCAAAAACTTTCTGAAATATGAGAAGGACCCGGCATCACTGCAGATACGTACCGAGGTTGCAGCTTTGGTCGATGGGCTGAAGTAGTCTTCTGAAAGCCAGTGTTTGAGTAACTATTATAGCGTCTGCTTCTCCTTATCAGGGATTGAAAGGTCACGGGAATAAAAATGCTGCAAGGTTTGGTGTTCTTACTGGTTTTTCAGTTTTTAGGGGAAGTCCTGTCTGATTTTCTCGGACTACCACTGCCAGGAAATGTTCTGGGGATGGCTCTGCTGCTATTGGCTTTAACGCTGGGGGTTGTCAAGGAAGAGAGCCTGCGTGAGGCGGCGGACCTTCTGCTCTCATACATGGCACTTTTCTTTGTTCCGGCCGGTGTCGGGGTCATGCTCTATTTTGATCTGATCAGCCAGCAGTGGATGCCGATTGTCGTTGGAACAGTCTTCAGTACCTTTGCTGTTATAGCCGTCACGGGTTGGACCGAAAAGTGGCTGGATCAAGCGGAGTCCGACGATGAGTAGCCTTCTATCCACTCCATTGTTCGGTGTTGTCCTGACTTTTCTGGTGTATCGATGCTCGGAAATGCTTTATCGAAGGACCCGCTTTATCCTGTTCAACCCGGTTGCTCTTTCGATCGTTACCATCATTTTCCTGTTGAAAAGTCTACAGATTCCTTATCAGGAGTATTCCCGTGGTGGAGATATGATCCTTTTTCTCCTGGGACCGGCGGTCGTTGCGCTGGCGTTACCTCTCTATCAGCGACGACAGGAACTGTTTAAAAGAAAACGCCCTATTCTGTTCGGTATCCTGGCAGGGGCGGTGACCTCTATAGTAACTGCTGCAGGAACGGCCTGGCTTCTTGGTGGTAGTCGGGATGTTGTCCTCTCGATGGTGCCAAAGTCCGCAACAACACCAATCGCCATCGGAATCGTCGAACAGATCGGTGGAATTGTCCCCCTTACTGCGGCCCTGGTCGTGCTCACAGGATGTCTCGGGGCAATCTGCGGGCCGGAATTCTGCCGCATGATCGGCATCCGTTCCAAGGTCGCCATGGGATTGGCTGTTGGTACGGCTGCTCATGGGATCGGGACCGCCAGGGTCCTTGAAGAAGATCGCTTTGCTGGCGCTGTTGCTGGTCTGGCGATTGGCCTCAATGGATTGGCGACCTCATTTATAGCTCCATTCCTGACCTTGATGTTTTTCTGACCTCGCCATACACAAGTTGTGCTGAAAAACTTAACACCTGCCGAGTATGCATATGATTCCGTTTGTCCATTTACCGTTACATTCTTACCTCTGGTCGGAAAGATTCACCATGAAGGCGTATATGAATGGTGTTTACGACTGGTAATGGCAATCCTGCTTTTGGCGTCAACCTCGAAAGCTGCATCTGCCGAGCAGTACCACATAAGGTCGGGCTGTTTCAGCCTTGATTTCTGAATCATTTAAGCTAATACCGAAACAATGAAGAGACGGACGGTGCCGAGCATCATCCGTTTTTTTGTGTTTTGAACAGCTTTTTTTGCCGATTTTCTTTAATTCTACTCAACTGCTGATAGACTAAGAAGTACACAACGTGTAATTTTAGTCTTGTTAACCACTTAAAATTACGTGGAAATTTAAGAGCAAGATGCCCGGAGGGCTGAATGTATAAAGTTTTTTTACTCGTATGGGTTGTAGTACTTTTTGTCAGCGCGAGTGAAGGCAAGACGAAAGAGGATTTGTTTAAAGAGGGAGTACGGTTCAGTAAGCAGGAAAATTATCGCGGTGCCTTTGTTCTTTTCAAAAATGCTTTGGAGGAAGGTTCCAGTGATGTTCTGGCGCGGTTGACTCTTGCAAGTACTTACCTTGACAGCGGGAAATACCATAATGCCGAGAAGCGGTACCTGAAAGTTCTCATGCAGGACTCCTTCAACGGTGAGTACATCCCTAAACTCGCCGGAATCTATACCCACCTAAAAAAAACTGGTAAGGCGAACGATCTTATCGAGCGGACTTTCACCGTCGATCCAAGTGGCGTTAAGGCATTGGAGGTCCTAAATCGTGCTTCTGTCGTTAAGGTTGATCAGGAGACTGCAAAACAGATGTTTCGCAAGAGGATGCTGATATATCCTGGCAACTCACCGATCAACCTTGATCTGTCTCGAATCCATTTCAATCAGAAAATAAACGCTGAAACACGACTGTTGTTAAACTCGGTTATCTCTCTTGACATCGTAAACAGCGCATCCTGCTATTTTCTTGCCGAACTCGAATCTTCTGAAGGAAATATCGTTCAAGCTCTGAAGCACTATCAGCAGTTGACACAGGTCAACGGTGCTGATGGCGCGGCACATTCCAGGTCTGATCTTCTCTGGTTATTCAATAAATACAGTGAACCTGCATCTGGAGGTAGCCTGTTCGCAATTGGATAAGCATGAAAAAGCTCACACATGTTTACAAATGGTGACTCAAAAGGGGCAACATGAGGAAGTAAAACAGACGAAAAGGTGCTGGGGGAGGGGGAATAGAAAATAGAGTCATGACACCTGAACAAGCTGAATGCAAGGTAATTAAATGACAAGACTCACCTCTATATTGGTTGCGGCCGATTTTATCCTGGCGTTTACAGCATACTTCTGTGCGGTTTTTGTAAACGATCTGATATTTACAGACTCGAATGATTATGCCACCTATGCTCACATGAACGGGCTCTTCTTTGCTTGCACGCTGTTGCTCAGTTCCTCAGTATCTGAACTGTATGGAAAAGGCCACTACAAGGTCGGGAAGGGGGCTTTGGCTCGTGTCATTGCTTCTCTTAGTATAGCTATGGTCATCTTTGTGGCGATTTATATCCTCGCCCCGCATATTATGGTCAGCAAAACTGCAATTCTACTGGCTCTTCTTCTGTTTGGAACGCTACAGTTCCTCTGGCATACCTATTACCCGTCGCTGGTCACATTTCATGGCATGGCTCAGAATGTTCTGGTTCTTGGAACCGGGGAATTAGCCGGACAGATCGAGACGACCCTCGAAAACAAAAACCATAATTACACGCTAACCGGATTTGTCAGCACCGCTAAAGAACCGTCCGTTATTGATGAATCTCTTATCCTCGGCGAGATCAAGGATCTTGTCGATATTACGACAAGATCAAATATTAAAAAAATCATTATTGCCCTCGCCGAGCAGCGAGGTGTTATGCCGGTCTCTGAATTGTTGAAATGTCGATTCAGCGGCATCGATATCGTTGACTCCTCGTCATTTTATGAAGAGATGACCGGGAAGGTTCTGGTTAACAACGTACACCCTGGCTGGTTCATCTATGCTTCAGGTTTTGAAATTGATCTGATCGCTCTTTATGGTAAACGAATCCTCGATATCATCTTTTCTGCTCTCGGCGCATTACTCTCCTTGCCGGTTATGTTGGTTGTTGCTCTGGTGGTGAAGCTTGATTCTCCCGGTCCGGTCCTTTTTCGTCAAATTCGGGTCGGCAAGAATGAGAATATCTTTGAACTCTATAAATTCAGAACCATGCGTGAGGATGCAGAGAGTCAGACTGGTGCTGTCTGGGCAATGGATAACGATCCTCGTGTTACAAAGGTTGGTCGTTTTTTAAGAAAAGCGAGGTTGGATGAGTTGCCCCAGTTCTTCAATGTCTTAAAAGGGGATATGGCATTTGTCGGACCGCGTCCCGAGAGACCGGAGTTTGTCCTTGAGCTTTATCAACTGCTCCCATATTACGCCAAACGTCACGCTTTGAAGCCTGGCGTCACCGGGTGGGCGCAAGTGAACTATCCCTACGGCGCATCTGTCGAAGATGCACTGGAGAAGCTTAAGTACGATCTCTACTACATCAAGAACTACAGCATCTTTTTGGATATACTCATCATTATGGAGACCGTTCAGGTTGTCCTCTTTGGTAAGGGAGGTCGCTAATTGTATGAAATATCTCTTCTGTTTTCTTTTTTTACTTTCTTTCTCCTGTTCATCCGGGCTGGCTGCTGATTATGTGATTGGTGATGGAGATGTTCTTCAGCTTTCAGTCTGGGGCGTTCCGGATTTGAGCGTCAAGGTCAAGGTCCGGCCTGATGGTAAAATCACATTGCCGGCAGCAGGCGATGTCATTGCGTCCGGAATGACGCCATCTCAATTGAGTCAGGAGTTGGCGACAGTTCTTGGTAAATTTGTCAAAGAGCCGATTGTTACGTTAACGGTTGACGAAATTACCAATAACAAAGTCTATGTTTTCGGTGGTGGTGTCCCTTCAACCGTATTGAATCTGTCAGGTCGAACCACGTTGTTCAAAATGTTATGTCAGCTGGAGAATGTCGACAATACCGATCTGAAAAATGCCTATTTGCTGAGAGATGGCAAGCGCTTTTTCAGTGACTTTTATTCATTGTTTGTTGAGGGAGATCTTTCCAGAGACTTTATTCTGCATGCAGAGGATATTATCTACTTACCGACCAATGAACTGAATAAGATTTATGTCGTTGGTGCCGTCCAGGAACCTAAATATGTTTTTTATCGAGAAGGGATAAAGGTTCTTGATGTGATTCTGGAGGCTGGGGGGTTCAATGAATTTGCTGATGTAAACGACGTTACCATTATTCGAAACAACAGCAACAATATTAGAGTGAGGCTCAAGAATCTGATGAATGGGAAAGATGTCGAGCAGAACCTTTCTTTAGTTCCAGGTGATTATGTTGTCGTTTCCGAAGGAATATTTTAGCTTTTGAGTACTAATCGTTGCGTTTAATCATGATCTGGAAGGCAGAGAGATGTCTCAAAAACCGAATGAAATAACAAAGCAGTTAAAAATCATCTATCGTCACAGATATCTGTTTGTCGCTATCTCACTTCTGGTTATGACGGCTATCACCGCCTACAGCTATGGCCTTCCCAAGCGGTATCAGGCTGACAGCACCGTTTTTATTGAAAAAAATATTATTAACAGACTGGTTCAGGGGATCGCGATGACCCCGGATATTACTGATCAGATCAAGGTTCTCAATGTCGCGCTGGTAAGCAGGGATATAATAACCAAAGTATTGAAAGAGATTGACTCAGATATTTTCACCAAGAGTGTGTCTGCGCAACAGGGATTAATCACTTCACTCAGGCAGAGGATAGATATCAAGGTCAAGGGTAAGGAACTTTTCACTGTTTCTCTGGTCGATAACGATCCTGCTTTTGCACAGAAGTTTGTCAATGCTCTGGTCAGTATCTACGTGAGAGATAATATCAGTTCAAACCGGGACGAATCTTCTGGAGCGAACAGCTTTCTTGTTGAGCAGATAGAGTTATTTAAGGAGAAATTGGAACGTTCAGAAAATGCAATCATAGAGTTTCGTAAGAAACAGGGCG
>DATFMC010000065.1:0-16186 GCA_035267105.1 Geopsychrobacteraceae bacterium | reverse complement strand
TCACCACAGTGATCCCGAGTAGCAGGATCAGCGAAAACCCGAAAATGTAGATCAGTACCTCATCGACGGCCTGGGCTGTCGGATTAGTCAGCGGATTCACGTTCATCGCTCCTAACGGTAAAGGACATCGAGGAAAGTCATACCGATAAAGATTGCCAGAATGACCAACATTATCAGCAGGCAGATCTTGAACAGCTTCGATTCCTGTCTCAGATGCATGAAAAAGAAGATGACCAGGCTCGATTTGATCGAGGCGACCCCAAGTGCCACCCAGATATTCAGCGGCCCCAGATGAACCCGAGAAATAGCTACGGTGATCACTGTCAGGACCAGCAGGGCGGCCCAGATCAGAATAAATGTCCGGTAGGGAACCGGTTCATGTTGATGTTCAGACATGGTTCACCTCACAGAATCAGATAGTAGAGCGGGAACAGGAAAATCCACACCAGGTCGACCAGATGCCAGTAAAGGGCGCTATTTTCCAACAGAGTATAGCGATCACTGGTCACCTGGCCTTTGGCGGTCATCACCGCCACCACGCCGATCAGGGTTCCACCGATCAGGACATGCAACCCGTGCAGGCCAGCGGTGAAGTAGTAGAGGTTGAAGAAGGTCGTGATGCCCGGCCCCATCTCGGCCAGATGCTCCGAACCCGGATAGATGCCGTGACCGATCTCCGCCGACCATTCGAAGTACTTGTTGATCAGAAAGACAATCGCCAGAGCGATGGTCACCCAACAGAGAGTCAGGGTCTGCTTTATGCGACCCATCTGGATGGCGCTGACCGCCAGGGCTATGGTCAGACTACTGGTCAGTAGCACCAGCGTGTTGATGGTGCCGAAGTAGATATTCAACATATGACTGGCTTTGGCGAATTGGGTCGGATATTTGGTCAGAGCCATGGCATAGAGGATGAACAAACCGCTGAACAGAATCACCTCGGTGTAGAGAAACAACCACATGCCGAAGCGAGAACCGGTATCGTCACGATGTTCAATACTCATCGGCAACCACTCCTTTGAAATTGTAGGGGCCCTTGGTGACGACGGGATCCTCCTCACCGAAATTCTCAAGTGGTGGTGGCGATGGCACCTGCCACTCCAGGGTTGCCGCACCCCATGGATTTTTCCCAACCGGTCGACCCTTGCGCACCCCCTGCCACAGGTTAACAAACATAATAATCAGACCAACAGCCATCACCCAGGAGCCGACCGTGGATACCAGGTTCAGGGTGGTGAACTCGGGCAGATAATCATAGTAGCGCCGGGGCATTCCCTGGATACCGACCGTCTGCATCGCCATATAGGTGACGTTGAAGCCGACGAACAGCAAGGCCCAGCCGATCATTGCTGCCTTGTGGTTGTACATACGGCCGGTGAACTTCGGCAACCAGTAATGCATGGCGGCAAACAGAGCGAAACCACCTCCACCGAACATGACGTAGTGGAAGTGTCCGACCACAAAATAGGTGTCGTGCAAGTGAATATCACTGGCTGCTGCACCTAGGGCCAGACCGCCCAGTCCACCGATGGCGAAATTGAATATAAACGCCAGTGCGTACAGCATCGGTGGCGCCAGTTCAATGGACCCCTTGTAGAGGGTCGACACCCAGTTGAATACTTTAATGGCGCTGGGGATAGCAACGATGAAGGTCAAAAAGGAAAAGACCAGAATAGCAAAGTCACTCATGCCACTGGCATACATGTGGTGTGCCCAGACCAGTGAACCGGCAAAGGCAATCGCCAGACTGGACAGCGCCATCGCCCAGTAGCCGAATACCGGCTTGCGTGCAAAGGTCGGGATCACCTCGGAAATCACGCCCATTCCCGGCAGAATCATGATGTAGACCGCCGGGTGGGAATAGATCCAGAACAGGTGCTGGAAGAGTAGCGGATCGCCGCCGCGCGCCGCGTCGAAGAGGCCGGCACCAAAGACCCGTTCCAGA
Source organism: Geopsychrobacteraceae bacterium (assembly GCA_035267105.1). Classification (GTDB taxonomy): domain Bacteria; phylum Desulfobacterota; class Desulfuromonadia; order Desulfuromonadales; family Geopsychrobacteraceae; genus BM509. The sequence continues at coordinate 14,241 of DATFMC010000065.1, read as the reverse complement.
ATCACCAGCACCAGGGTGATTCCGACCATCGGCGTCGCCAGCACCTGAATCCAGGCCGTTGCGTAGAGGGTCCAGACAAACAGTGGCAGGCGTCCCCAGGTCATTCCTTCACAGCGCAACCGGTGGACGGTGGTGACGAAGTTGATCCCGGTGAGGATCGAGGAGAAGCCGAGCATGAAAGCGGCAAACGCCGCCAGGTTGACGTTGGTTGTGGTCTGGGTGCTGAAGGGAACGTAAAAGGTCCAGCCGGTATCCGGTGCGCCGCCACCTGAGAAGATCGCGATGATTGCCAGGATTGCACCGACCACGTAACAGTACCAGGAGAGCAGGTTGAGCTTGGGAAAAGAGACATCCCTCGCCCCGATCTGGATCGGCAATAACAGGTTACCGAAGGCGGCCGGAATGCTCGGAATGAGGAACATGAAGATCATCAGTATGCCATGAACCGTAAAGGTGGCATTGTAGGTCTGCGCCCCCATGATGGTCTCGCCGGGGGCGATCAGTTCAAGGCGGATAGCCAGGCCCAGGCAGGCGCCGACGATAAACGTCGCGATGATACAGCACAGATACATAATGCCGATCCGCTTGTGGTCGGTCGACAGCAGCCAGCCGAGGATTCCAGACCGGGGGCTTTCTTGCCAGAAGCCGGTGTAGGTGGTTGATTCGCTCATGATCTCTTCTTTCTTCCGCTAATGATCAGGTAAGTAAGAAAACTGCCGAGTGTCAGCAGGATAACGGTGCCGCTGACACGCAACAAGTTAAAAACGTAACGACGCCCTTCAGGGTCGTAGCTGAAGCAGAATTCAAGGGCTTTACGGATCGGAATGCCGATACGGTCTTCCGAAGCCTCCACCAGTGCCATAGTCAGATCAAGGGGCAGAAAGCGGTAGCCGCTCAGATAACGGACAATCTTTCCTTCGCCGGTCACGACGAATGCAGCGATGGGATGGAGGAAGTCATCCCCCTCTTTTTTGTAATAATAGCCGGCCGCATCTGTGACTTTACGGATATTCTGCTCTTCCCCGGTCAGAAAATCCCACGAACTGGCGGGAAACTTTCCCTGCATGGCGGTCATAAAAGTTCGCTTGCTTTGAGCCGCGAGCTCCGGTGTCTCACTCTCATCAAAGCTGATGGTGACGACGCGGTAGAATTCCCCCGGTTCCAGCTTGATATCAGGCAGGGTGTTTGCCAGTCCTCCGAGAAGATAATTGCAAACGTTACGACAGCGATAATAAACCGGCACCACCAGCGTCGGCCGGTCGATCAGATCACCCAACAGGACCGTTTGCCCTTCAGAGTCGACAAACTCAACCTCGAGAGGCAGGTTTGCCCCCAGCTTTTCCTCAAGCCAATCGGCAGGCTCGCCATTATCCGCTGCCGACACCGGGAGTTTCTCGGTCTCGGCGAAGCAGAGACTGACGCAGACGAACAGCAGCAGAGACAACAGTAAAAAACAACGGTTCATAATGGCAGAGAGGCTCCGAGAAGGCTTATGATTACAAGGCAAAGAATCGAAGAAAGAGAGTTATTCGAATAGTTTACCCTTTTGCTCTAAATTTTCAACTATTACAGAATGTTGATTCGGCGAATAAGTCTTTAACCTCAGATAGGGGCTAATTCTCCGAAGTTTGCTGCGAAGTGATTCATACGTCTGGCAGGTATCTCACGCCCAACTGTAAAATTTGTGCAAACGGTCGGAATATCGCAAGCGGCGGATGAGGCTCGAGAAAACCAGACCTCCCTTTCCAGAATCTTTCCAATCTCTGGATGACATCGCCTGTTCGATCAGCGATAATAGGGCAGCCAGGCGACGGTAATAGGTAGGACGCTAACTTTTCATTCAATCGATGAACGCTTGTTTTCCGGTTGTTTCAGGTTGGCCCCCAGACTCATCTTCGGATTGGAACAGCCTGTCTTGGCGTTTTGAATTTTTAAAGAGATGGAGTCGTGGGGGGAAGGTCCGAATAATTATCGTTTTTGACAGCCCTGTGTCTTGAGTGGCTCTACGGTGGAAATTTTTTTATCTATGTCCGAAAAAAACTCTGCGCAGGAGTTTTTTGATTTTAGTCAATCTTTCGTTTTCCCTCTTATGGTATTTTTAGCATTATGAATAATATATTGCTCAGGTTTTTTTCTCGACAACAGGTTCCCCTCTGGCGTCAATTGATCCAGTGGGGCTTTTTGCTCTGGTGCGTATTTCTAGGCGTTCAATTCGGACTCTTTGTTCACTATTATGAAAGTGGTGGGCAGGCGAGCTACTATGCCCGGCCACCGGGGGTGGAGGCTTTTTTGCCTATCGGCGCCCTGGTCAGCCTCAAGGCCTGGGTTCTTGCCGGGCACTTCGATCCTATCCACCCTGCGGCGTTGGTCCTGTTTTTGACCTTTTTGGGACTGGCGCTGCTGAGCAAGAAATCCTTCTGCTCCTGGATCTGTCCGGTCGGAGCTCTTGAGGAGGGGCTCTGGAAAACGGGAAAAAGAATATTCGGCCGCAATTTCCGGATCTGGACCTGGCTGGATATCTTCCTCCGCTTTGTCAAATATGCTCTGCTGCTGTTTTTCGTCAAGCTGATCCTGCTGGATATGCCGCTACAGGCAATCAGCGCTTTTATGTCTGCACCTTACTGGGCAATTTCTGACGTCAAGATGCTCCATTTTTTTACCGGGATGTCAGCCCTCAGTCTGGGTGTCGTTTCGGTGTTAGCCCTGCTTTCGGTTTTTTACAAGAATTTCTGGTGCCGATACCTCTGCCCTTACGGGGCTCTGCTAGGCATGATCAGCTTTTTCAGTCCTCTCAAGGTGCGTCGCAGCAAGGACCTCTGTATCGACTGCGGGAGTTGCAGTCAGGCCTGCCCTTCACGTATTGACGTTCAGCATAAAGTTTCAGTCCACTCGGTGGAGTGTACTGCCTGCCTGACCTGTGTCGGGGCTTGCCCTGCCGAGGATGCTCTTTCGGTACGACTACCGCTCTGGAAACGTGCAATCCCGAGTTGGAGTTTCGCCCTGATCGTTCTGCTGCTGTTCGGTACCGGGGTCGTGTCCGGGATGTTGAGCGGGCATTGGGAGACGAGTCTGACCTCGTTGGATTATCAACGTTTGATCCCTATGGCAGGGAGAATGGGGCACTGATCGTTTTCTGCTGAAAATTCTGTAGAATGGCAATTGTTGACCTTGGGAGAGATAATTTCTTGACAGTCTGAAATGTCTCGGTTAGATTGCTTGCTCAAGGAGCTAGAACGATGTTTCGTTGTTTTTTAAATCTTAATCTTCTGCTGGTCGCAGTCGTAGTTGTAGTCGTCACCTGACGGCTCGCAGCTGCCTCGATTCAGCGTCGGCATGAATCGAAAGGGAGCGCGGGTCACCAGCCCTGCGCTCCCTTTTCACTATAAAGAGAAGGCCGCAGGGATAATGACTCTGCGGCCTTCTCTCATTATCAAGGAGGAACTATGAAAACCGGAGCCCAGATATTACTCGACAGCCTCAAAAAAGAAGGTGTCGATACCATTTTCGGCTATCCCGGCGGCCGGTCTTTGCTGGTCCATGATGCACTGATGGATGATAAAGAGATCAAACATATTCTGGTTCGTCACGAGCAGGGCGCTGCACACGCTGCAGACGGTTATGCACGGACCACCGGACAGGTTGGCGTCTGCCTGACGACTTCAGGGCCCGGGGCAACCAATCTGGTCACCGGTATCGCGACGGCATATATGGATTCAGTGCCGATGGTCGCCCTGACCTGCCAGGTTCCCACCGCTGAAATTGGCAACGATTCCTTTCAGGAGGCCGACATGGCCGGGATCACCCGACCGATCACCAAGCACAACTATGTGGTGACGGATGTAAAGGATCTGGCACGTATTATTCATGAAGCTTTTTATATCGCCCGAACCCGCCGTCCCGGACCGATTCTGATCGACCTGCCGAGCGATGTGTTGGGGGCGAAGATGAAACCAGAGCTCTCTGAACCCGCCAGCCGGCGTGGCTATCAGGAAAAACCGACCCTGAACCTGAAACAGATCAAGCGGGCGGCCTCCATGATCAACAAGGCCAGGCGGCCCTTGATCTATGCGGGCGGCGGGGTCACCTTGTCCGACTCTTCAGACAAACTGCGTGTGCTGGCGGAAAAAGGGCAGATTCCTGTGACCCACACCCTGATGGGGATCGGCATTATGGAGCCGACGTCGCCGCTTTCGGTCGGGATGCTCGGTATGTATGGCGCCTGGTACGCCAATATGGCCGTCGGCGAGTGCGATTGTCTGATCGCGATCGGGGTCCGCTTTGACGACCGGGTGACAGGCAGGGTCGCCAGCTTTGCGCCGAACGCCAAAATTATTCATATCGATATCGACCCGTCCAGTATCCGAAAGGTTGTTCAGGGCGGGTTGCCGATCGTCTGTGATGCCGCTGAGGCAATGGAACAGTTGGTCGATCTGATCGAAGAGGGTGATCACAGTGATTGGCATGCCGAAATCGCAGCATTTAAAAAGAAAGGGCCGTTGCCACGTCCCGAGCGGGATCACATGGTGCCGCACGAGGTTATGGAGGCGATTGCCGAGATTGCCGGTGATAGCCCGGTGGTTGCTTCCGATGTCGGTTTGTCGCAGATGTGGACTGCCAACTATCTCCCTTTTGCAGGGCCGCGCCAGTACATTACCAGCGGAGGTCTGGGAACTATGGGCTATGCGCTCCCTGCGGCGATGGGAGCAGCGGTTGGGAATCCGGATCGGGCGATCTTTGCCATAAACGGTGATGGAGCCTTCCAGATGAACTGTCAGGAGCTGGCGACCTGTGCACAATATAATATCCCGGTTAAGTGCATCATTCTAAATAACGGAAAGCTCGGGATGGTACGACAGTTCCAGAAGGTCCTGCTCGACAGTCGCTACGCTTCGACCTGCCTTGGACAGCACGTCGATTTCTGCATGGTTTCCCAGGGCTTCGGGGTCAGAGCATTGCGAGTAAAGGACAAGTCGGAGCTGAAATCGGTCCTGAAGCAGGCGATGGAAATCCCCGGGCCGGTCGTCATAGAAGTGCCGATTCATCCCGACACCTATTCCTTCCCCATGGTGCTGCCGGGGAACGATGCGACGCAGATGGTGTTTGAAGCCGATTGAGTGGGAGGGGTTATGTCGAGTGAGTTGCTCAATCATCGATTAATCAGTGAGCGATATTTCTTCCCTCGGAGCGGGGCACTTGACGAACCGTTCTGGGTCGATTGTGATGGTGCGCGGCTGGCTTGCAGTTATCATGAGATCGATCCTGCGGCGAAGACTTTGGTTCACTTCCATGGCAATGGTGAAATTGTCGATGACTGGTGCGGAGATTTTGTCACTCTGATCCACCAGATGGGATGTAATTGCTTCCTTGCTGAGCTGCGAGGATACGGTCAGTCGAGCGGCGAACCGCAACTTGGCAAGATGCTTGATGATGTGGTGCCGACCATCGAGGCGCTAGGCCGGCCCGCGAGTGAACTGATTTTTTTCGGACGTAGCGTCGGTTCGATCTTTGCCATCGAAGCAGCGAGCAAATTCCCTGATGTCGCAGGCCTGGTGATCGAAAGTGGTGTCGCCGATGTATTGGAGCGGTTACTGCTGAGGGTCGAACCTCAGGAACTTGGAGCGAGCCCGACGGAACTCAGGCAAAAGATCGCTTCCCGAATGGATCATCAGAGAAAAATGGCCGGATATAAGGGGCCGCTGCTGGTGATGCACACCCTGCATGATGGGCTGGTCGATGTCAGTCACGGTCAGCGGTTGCATGATTGGGCCGGCGGCCGCAGCCGCTTTAAAGTCTTCCAGCAGGGAAATCACAATGACATCATGTTTGTGAATGCGCGTGAATACTTTGCTCTGCTCGGGAATTTCGTTGCGTTCCTCTGAAAAGAGACGAAATAGGTAAGAAATCAGTCAGGATTCACGAGGCTCAAAAACCGTTGCAGCAGCCGGTAGCTAATCCCCCACAGAAATCGTTCAGAGAAGCCATTCAGATCGATGATCGGATGGTTTCTCTGTTCTCCGCGATAGGAAAACAGCTGCTGCCGGTTTCGTCCGGGATCCAGCAGGGTCGGCAGCGAAACCCAGAAGGCATCGACCACTTCATAGTTCAGAATCAACTCAGGAGTTTCTTCCAGCCAATAGACGAAACAGGAAATTCGGACCGGTAGATACGCGCCATGAATATCACCGATCTGACCGAGATATTTAGCCGCGGCCAGATCAAGATTGATCTCTTCAAGCGTTTCCCGTTCCGCAGCCTCTCTGGGGTTTTTATCCGATAGTTCGACACGCCCCCCGGGAAAGGCAATGTCCCCTGACCAGGGGTCGTCATCATGTTCAGCCCGCCTGATGAATAGAACCTCCAGCCCTTGTTTTCCGTCGCGTAAAATCAACGCAACCGAGGCATGCTTGCCATCGGCCGGCGTGGATAGCTGCGGTTTATGGTCTGTCAGGATATTCCGGATTTTTTCAACTGTGAGCATAGTAGCGGTCTGATATCAGTCCTGAATCTAGGCCCTTGAGACAAAACGGCACTCACGGGTGTCGACCTTGATCTTTTCACCACTTTCCAGATAGCCAGGAACCTGAATGGTGATTCCTGTTTCCAGAATAGCTTCCTTGGTCTGGGCCGTCGCGGTGGCATTTTTGATCGCGGGTGCTGTTTCGGTGACCAGCAGCTCAACCACCATCGGCGGCTCCAGGCTGACGATCATATCGTTGTAGACGCCGAGGGTTAATTCCTGCCCATCCAGTAGGTAACCTCTGACATCCTGGTAAAGGGTGTCGCCAACCTCAAACTGCTCGTAGCTCTCCATATCCATGAAGACCCCGCGGTCACCATCTGCATAGAGAAACTGTCCTTTCCTCCTGGCAAAGTCGGCTTCGTCGATCTTGTCGCCTGACTTGAAACTTTTGGTCAAAACCTGGGCGGTGAGCAGGTTCCGGTATTTGGTTTTGATCAGGGTGTTACCTCCCCGGGCACTTGGTGACTGGGAATTGATGTCAAGAATGCTGCAGGGGGCGTTGTCGATCTGGACGACCAGTCCACGTTTCAGGTCGGATGCAATAATCATTTATCTGTTCTCCATCGATTTTATTGTCTGCCTTTGATTGCCTGTAAAATGTATTGGTACTGGAAGATTTCAGCCTTGCAGCGGAACTGCTTTTCGATAGACAGTTCCTTGAAACAGGGCGATAAGCTCGGAGTTCTGGTCAGTCACCCGAACCAGGTAGGTCGCAAGCTTTTTATTCAGGGAAATCTCTTCTGCGCAGGCGTACAGGGTTCCTTCTGTCGCCGCCTTGACGAAAGAAGTGCTGGTGTTAATGCCCATGGCCAGATTGCCGTGTGAATTCGAGGCGGCGGCAAAGGCGAAATCCGCTAAAGTGAAAATAGCCCCACCATGCACGGTTTTTGCTCCATTAAGGTGGTAGCTTTCAATCTTCATCGTTGCTTTGGAGCGTCCAGGTGCAACTTCGATCAGTTCAATCCCGGAGTGTCTGGCAAAGTGATCGTGACGGTCGAAATGGTTTTTAATGTTCTGCATCGAGGTGCTTTCTGGTTTGGGGAAGAGTCGGCATTCTGAGGTTAACCCCAGAGACTGTCAATGGCTTTCTTTTTTAAAGGGCGCGGATTGTGGAGGTCTTCCGGTCGATTGGCTTTTGCCAGGCATTTACCGCAGACTACGGTTGGATCTGTCGAACGGCGGTCGATCTCTTCCATCAGTCCTTTCGCTTTCAATTCACACATATGAAGTTGAGACAGGTCTTCCTGATCCTGCGATGAGTTCTGGTTGTTTTGGCTCATAATCTGCTCCTTTTGTAGTTCCAGAATAATCGGCTCGTCAGGTGGATGCAATAGCCATAAAAGCAGCCTCATGTCGATAGAACAGGGTTAGCTGTTTGCGAAGAGGTGGTGATGGAAAAATATTTTTTTTGCAGAGAGCTTCCATTATGTGGCTGTCCAGGCGAAATGCCTTTTAAGAACAGTATTTTACGAAAAAAAGCCCTTGATTCATGAATTCTGATTGAGTACTTTGCCAATGAGCTGAATGGTTGTTTTTATCTTGAAGCGCGAGAGCCGACAATGTTGAAGAAATTTTTTAAGCGGATATTTCCTGTTGAAACCTTAGCGACTGAAGAGGTGTCCTGCCCCTTGTATTTTGATCAGCGTTCCCGGCGCCGGTTAATGTGGAACGGCAGATTGGGACGCAGCAAGTAGTATTTGTCTGACATATGCATAGCTGAATGGGCCATCCCGAAGATGATCGGGATGGCCCATTTTTGTTTTCAACTATGCTGGAAGCTGACCTCTACATCGGCTCGGTGCGCCGGATTGATCTCCCAGAGGTTACGGCTGGTAAAGTTGAACAGGCGAGCGATGATCACATCGGGGAACTGGTCGATGCGAGTGTTGAAGATTGTGACTGCCGAATTGTAAAGTTCACGTCGATCTGCAATCTGGTCTTCCAGTTCAGTAATTCGATTGCTCAGTTGGCGGAATCCGGCATCCGCTTTCAGTTCGGGGTAACGCTCCACCACCATGAACAGGGATTTCAGGGTATCGCTCAAGGCATTTTGTGCCTGGATATTGTCCTGAGCAGTGCGGGCGGAGCCTGCCATGTTGCGGGCCTTGATGACGGCTTCCAGAGTTTTCTGCTCATGCTGCATGTAGCCTTCGCAGACCTTGATCAGCTTCGGCAGTTCGTCAAAGCGCTGCTTGAGAAGCACATCAATGTTGCTCCAGTCCCGGTTGATATTGTTCTTCAACAGGACGAAACCGTTATAGATCAAAATGACGTAGAGTATCAACCCTGCCATCAACAGCAATAAAACCCCAAGTACAATCCATCCGGTCATAAGGTTACCTCCCTGGTAAGAGTATCAGAATCTCTCTGTTTTTTGTTGCGTGTCATGCCAGCCATTTCACCAGAAGCGAAATCGCCCAGCCAGTGCAAACTGCTGCGCCTATGAATAGTGGGATGGTGTAGCGGGCAAAGCGGCTGGTCAGTTGTGTCTCCGAATGTGTCTCGGCAACGATGAAGGGTCCTCCTCCTGCTGGTTTGCCAATGACAATCTGTTCTTCCTGTTTGCGGCGGCGATCCCGGTCCGACAAGGACTGCTGCAGCATCCGCTCTTCCATGGCGGAGCGCGCTCCTTCCCATTCCGATTCACTGATCTTGCCATCTCCGTCGCTGTCGAACTGCCTCAGCGCTTCGGGGTCACGTTTCAATTCACGAAGTGCCTCGACTTTCTTTTCACGCAAAGTCTTTCCCTCCTCGCGTTTGACTGACGCGAAGCCGAGAACATAGATTATCGTCCCCTCGTAGATGATCTCTTCAACCCATTTTTCGTTGGAATCACTGTCACTCATCCCGGAGCCGAGCAGCAAGCTGGATTGTCCGGGAGACCCTTCCTGTTTCGATTTCGCTCGTACCGTGGCGCCTGTCGGGTCGATGCAGACTCTGCCGGTTTCGTCTTCCAGTAAAAAGGGCACATTGCCACTACTGGTGACTCTGCTGACAACCCAGTTGCGGTTTCTGTCGCGTCGGTATTTGGTGAGCCGATACCAGGCGCAGGCCATGTGAGTCATTGGCGAAATCAGAGCGTACTGCCGGATCGCCTTCCCCTTGACTTCAACCATGCCCATGGCAACTGAGCGGATTTTACTGGTCGGGGTGTTTTCCACCTGCCGCTTAAGATGCAGAAAGTGAAACCCGCCCCAGAACATCAGAGTAGCAAACAGGGCCGGGACAATCCCCAAACGAAACCCATAATAGGCCAGGGAAGGGAGCAGGCTCGATTGCTCAAACAGGAAGATGACGACAATTGCTACGACGCCACCGATGGAACCAAACCAGAAACGTGGCGTCCGCCATTGTTGTCCGGTCTGTGGCGGTGGTGGGGCCGGGAGTGTGCGTGTCTGCGGCTTGATGATTTTATCGGCTTCGGTTTTGGCGGCTGTCGACTGCCGGATTTCATTGGCAACCTCCTTGATGGCCGGCAGGGCCTCCACCAGATCAGGGTTGCCGGCCAGGGCGGGATTCCGGGTCAGGATGGCTGCGGTGACCGCGCCGCTCAGATCGTCACTTTCTTGCTTCTCAATATTAATCTCGCCCTGTCCTCGCAAATCGGCCATCAGCCAGCCGTAGCGCGCCAGGCTGATCAGGTTTTTACGCAAGGTGTCGGGATCGTCTCCCACCGGCTTGCGCAGGTTGCAGCCGGGAAGATTCGCCAGGCCGAAGCTGGTTTCCAGGTGAAACTCTCCAGCATTCTCACGACACAACTCAAGAAGCTGATGCAGGTTCTGCCGGCTGCTGGCCGTGGCTCGTTCTCCCAGTCCTTTGTGATCGAACTTGCCGGGAAAAACCCGGACTGCGTCGATAATCCTGCTTTCCGGATTGAGTAGGTAGAGGTCGAGGACCGGTTTCCCCTGGATGATGGTCTTGTAGGTTTTTTCGGCGGTAATATGTGAGACGTTGTCGATCCCCTGGTAGGCATGACTGGCGAGAATCTGTTTGACGCTTCGTTCCGCAAGCTGTCCGGACAGGTCAGCCAGGACCGCCAGAACCGTGGCTCCCTTGTTGAAAATGACTTGCTTCTTCTGACAGGTGAAGGTGATCCCCTCAGGGTTTTGTTTCAGGCTGCGGATGATGGATGGTGCAAACAGTGGCTTGGTCGGTTCAATCAGCCAGTGACGGATGTTCGTTGTGCTGAGCAGAGGTGAGATCAACTGCAGGGAGCCTCTTTCCCCTTTGTGTAGCAGGGACAGGCCTTGCCCGATCAGCCGTTGTCGACAGCTGTATGCGTCCAGGCCATGTTCTTTGGCCAGTCCGGAGAGCAGCTCCTGCAGGTTATCGGGCGGAGCCGATTGTTGATCAACGATGAGAAAGGCGTCCTGTTTCATCTCTTCCCTGATGAGAAATATAATAAAAAATTAATATAAGTCTTCTTGGCTTGTTTTTCAAGATTTCTAATGAGGGCCTTCATAATATTCCTCAGTAGAATCAGGCTTCTAAATTTTTTTATAAACGAATCATCCGGATATTTCTATTGCTGCTACTGGACTTAGATGGATGGCGGGTCATCCTTAACTGTTGCGTTTGAAGAGGGTGATGGGATAGTGTTTTACGAGAATATGTAAATATTGTTGTGGGAACAGGGAGTTGGTATGAAAAAGACAATGATTTTGTCTCTTTGTGGTGTCCTGGGATGTGTTGCCTTGTATTTTGTGACCGTGAGAAATACACCGGTGAAGATCGGTTTTGTGGCAACCCTGTCAAAGGGAGCTTTTCAACTTGGGCCTGCCGGGTTGAATGGGGTCAAACTTGCAGTCGAAGAGTTTAATGGAGCCGGGGGGATCAATGGTCATCCTGTTGAGTTGATTATAGAGGATGATGGTGATGATCATGATAAGGCCTGGAACGCGGTGAACAAAGTGATCGAAGCTGGTGCTGTCGCTATTGTCGGGCATATGACCAGCGAAATGTCCTTCACCACAAGCCCTCTTGTTAATGAGAAACAGGTCCTGATGCTCAGTCCGACGAGCAGTACCGAAATGTTGACTGGAAAAGATGACTACTTTCTGCGTGTTTATCCTTCGGCAAATGTTGGCGTAAAAAAAGCTCTGAGCTATGCAATGGATCAACACAAATTGAAGCGGATGGCCGTTATCTATGATCGATCCAATTATGCTTTCAGCGAAAGCTGGAAAAACTGCTTTATCGAGCAGGTAAAAATGCGTGGAGAAGATGTTGGCGCGGTCATCCCCTTTGACAGTGGCCAGCTTGAGAACGGCTTCTTGCCGCTGGTTGAGCAGATTGCAGCCGCTCAGGTCGATGGGGTTTTGATCCTGGCTAATCCGCATGATACTGCGATGCTCTGCCAGCAGTTCTCAAAGCTCGCACAAAAACCGATCCTGCTGGCCAGCGAGTGGTCGTATTCTCCCCAGTTAAAACATCACGGTGGGGCGACAGTGGATGATCTGCTGCTGGTCCGAACCTATATGGATGACAGTAACAGCACTGGAACTACCGATTTTATAAAGAAGTACTCTGCGCGGTTTGGAGAGAAACCCTGGTTCGCAGCAGTACATTCATACGACGCCATGCGCTATCTTCTGGCAGCTTTGCAGCGAAATGGTGATGCGACACGCCTTAAGCAGACGATGATTAATTACGGTGTATACCGAGGTGTTCAGTCTTCCATCAAGCTGGACCAAAATGGAGATGTTGACCGGATTCACTATGTTAAACGTCTGAGTGGGAACAAATCGAAACTGGTCGCGCAACTCTGATCTTTTCCCTCCGCCTTCAGCTCATTTCTGCGGTCAGGGAAGGGACTCCTCCCTGAACGGGAAGAAGATACCAACAGCGTTTTCTTCTCCGCAGACAAGTGTTTTTATCCTGTTTTTATCAAGAACTATTCTGAGTTCCTCGTCTTCAGCCTTTCGAAACATCGCCTCTTTGCTGATTATCAAGTTTGAGCCATTCACTGTATAATAAAGTAATCTGAATCCAAGGATTTGACTTGTCTTTGCGAGGAGGGCTAACTGATTGGTTAGTTTTAATTCTTGTGCAAAGGCCTTGAGTGACGTACAAGTATGAGTCTGCCCTGGCGATAACAAGGACCTGTCGATGCTTACAACCGATACCAGCCCACTCACCATGTTTGAAGTTCTGTTTCGCAGCTACCGGACTTTTCCGCAACGGACCGCGTTTATCTACCGGGCCGCAGGGGAGGAGTTCAGCGTCACCTATGAGAAGTTTTTTGATGATGTGCTGCTGCTGGCTCGTGCGTTCCGGGAGAAGAAGGTAAGCAAAGGGTCGAAGGTGATGATCCTCTCAGATAATCGTTATGCCTGGATCGTCACCGATATGGCCCTGATGAGCCTGGGGGCGATCAGCGTGCCACGTGGCAGCGATACCCCGACCCAGGAACTGGAATATGTCATGACCCATTCGGGCTGTGAGTTTCTGGTGGTCGAAACTGAGCAACTGTATGAAGAACACCGGGAGATGGTCGATGGTTTACTCTCTCTCAAAGTCACATTTATCATCGAATCGGAAGGCAGGCATAAGCTGTTGCAGCCGGTTTATGCCTATCAGGATCTATTAAAAGATCGAACCTTTACCCCGGCTGAGTTGGAAGAGTTTATCGCACTTGGCAAGTCGATCTGTTCCGAGGATATTCTGACCTTGATCTACACCTCGGGGACCACCGGAACCCCCAAGGGAGTCATGCTGACTCACAGCAATGTTGTCCACCAGGTTGAGCATCTGCCACCCCTCGTCGGCCTGAGTGAGCAAGATCGCTGGCTGTCGATCCTGCCAAGCTGGCATATCTTTGAACGGGCGGCCGAATTTCTCTCCATCGCCGCAGGCAGTTGTCTGGTCTACTCGGGCATCAAGACCTTTGCCGAAGATCTGGAAAACTATAGCCCGACCCTGGTCGCCACAGTGCCCCGGGTGTGGGAATCCCTTTATGCCAGGGTCAACGCTGCGCTCGAAAAGCAGAGCAAGAAAAAAGCGCGCATGTTCCAGGCTTTGGTTCGCATCTCCTCGGCATATCGCCGCAATAGAAGAATTATCAAAAATCAGCTCCCGCAGCTTGAAAAAGTTTTCATTCTGAAGCGTCTGGCGACAAAACTGGCGGCCTTTGGCAAACTCTGCCTGCTGTTTCCTCTCTATGGTTTTTCGCAAAAGAAACTCTCTCTGGTTCAGGAAAAATTTGGCGGTAAGCTGCGCGTCGCGATCAGCGGAGGGGGGGCGTTGCCTCCTTATCTCGATGAATGGATTGACGCGGTTGGTATCCGCATCGTCAACGCCTACGGCATGACGGAATGTTCACCGGGCATCGCCGGGCGAGGGGTTGACTGCGACGTTTTCGGGACCCTCGGCAAACCGGTCGCCCACACCGAGTTGAGGATTGTCGATGAGGCCGGAAAGGAGGTCCCCGCCGGGCAGGAAGGTGAAATCCAGGTCTCGGGACCGCAGGTGATGCCGGGCTACTTTGACAACCCGGAAGAGAATGAAAAGACCTTTACCGCTGATGGATTTTTGCGCACCGGTGATCTGGGAAAAATGACCCTGACTGGTGAGCTGGTGTTGACCGGTCGTTCCAAGGAGATCATCGTACTGGCCAGCGGTGAAAATATCGACCCCACCCGGATTGAAGCGACCATCACCATGCTCCCCTTCGTCAAGGACGCCGTTCTGATCGGCCAGGATCAAAAAGGGCTGGGTGCCCT
>DATFMC010000064.1:0-10715 GCA_035267105.1 Geopsychrobacteraceae bacterium | reverse complement strand
TCTTTTCGTTCCCGCAGAGGAGGCACTTTCACCAGATGGGTGCTGAGTCGGTAATAGAGGTCCATACGGAGTCCCTCGCCCTGTAGAGCCATCCGGCTCAAATCTTTGTTGGCAGCAGCGATGACCCTGGCCTGGCAATGTTTCGGCTGATCAGAGCCGAGCGGGTAGTAGATTCCTTCCTGTAACAGTCGAAGCAGTTTGACCTGTGACATTTCACTCAGGTCACCTATCTCGTCAAGGAAGACAGTCCCTCCCGCAGCTTTTTCAATAAGACCTGGACGGGCACTGTTCGCGCCAGTGTAGGCTCCCCTGGTGTGACCGAAAAGCGTGTCTGAAAAGAGGGTGTCGTCGAGCCCTGAAACATCTACCGCTACGAATTCTCCGGCAACCCCGCTGATCTGATGAATCGCCTTGGCCAGCAGCTCTTTGCCCGACCCGGTTTCTCCCAGAATCAGAACCGGCTGATCGCTGGGACTGATCGCTTCCGTGTACTGAAAGAGCCCGTTCATAACAGGGCTTTTGGTCACGATTTCGGCAAAGGCCGGGTGACGCTGCGGCGTATGGCCAAAGGTGACACCTTTAAGAGACATGACCTCGTTGCGCAAGGAGCAGATTTCCATGGCACTACGCAAGGCTGAGCCGAAGGTGTTCATACTGATCGGTTTAAGCAGATAATCATGGGCGCCCTGTTTGAGGCACTCTACCGCAGTTTCGATTTCTGAATTGGCGGTCAGGATGATGACCGGGATCTGCGGCATCGAAGACTTGACCTGTTGCAGCACCTCTTGCCCGGAGAGATGGGGCATGTTCAGGTCGAGAAAGACGATCGGTGAGGGAATCCCCTGCAGGGTGGTCATGACATGACGGCTATCGGAGATGGTGGTAATGTTCTGCACCCCCATTGAGTTCAACAGGAAACTGTAGGCATTCAGTTCGGATGATTCATCATCCACCAGGACGATCTGAGGATTCTGTTTACTTAAGTCGAGCATGGTACGCCTTCCACCGTTGATGGGCTGTCCGGTCTGGCCTTGGGAAGCTGAATAGTGAACAGGGTTCCGCCCTGAATGTTCTCAGCGGAAAGCTGTCCCGACATCTCTTTTTCGATAATTATCTTGGACATATAGAGGCCAAGACCGGTTCCTGATGAGGTCCCCTTGGTCGTAAAGTAGGGGGCAAAAATCTGGCCGAGGAGGTGCTCCGGTATGCCACAGCCGAAGTCCTTGATCTGCAGAAGAATTTCACTCTGGTTGCTGAGAATATCTATCTCGATCGGACTTTTTACTTTTCCTCCCTGCTGCTGAACCTTATCTTCTACTGCATCCCGGGCGTTGGCAAGGATATTGACCAGAACGTGGACAAATTCACTCTGATAGCCGTAGACCACCAGGGGGCCGTTCCTGTTGTCATGGCGGACCAGCAGCTCTATGTCGCTCTGCCTCAGCTGCGCCTGCATCAGCTTGACGGCTTTATCTACCGACTCAATGATATCGAAGGGAGCCTTGTTTTTTGACGGTCTGAAAAAGTTGCGAAAATCATCAATAGTTTTTGACATGAACTGAATCTGGGAGTCCGCACCCGTAGTCAGCGTCTCGACAAATTCCTTGCTGATCTTGTTGTTGAAATAGGCCGATTGAATGCTGGCCACGTAAGTTGACAGGGTGTTAAGTGGCTGCCGCCACTGGTGGGCGATGGCTCCCAACATCTCCCCCATGGCGGCCATCTTCTGTGCCTGTCTCAGCTGGCCTTCGGCATCGACTCTTTTGGAGATATCCCTGATGCTGGACAGGATCAGTTCTTCATTGTCAAGACGCAGGATTTTCAGGCTCACTTCAGCAGGGAACTCGGTCTGGTCGGGCCGCCTGAAGGTCCACTCGAAGAAGTTCTGATTGTCATTGTTCGCACTGTCAATGATGTCGTAGATTCTGGTCATACTGTCACGGCCGTCGGGCTGGAAGTCAGGGGAGATTTCCAGCATGCTTCTACCGATCAGGCCGAGCCTGTTGACGCCGAACAGCTCGGTTGCTTTCTCGTTACATTCAACATAATGCAGGTTTTTGCTGAGCAGGATGGCGTCATTTGCCATGTTGAACAGGGTCTGGTAATAGGTTTCGACTTCTTTCCGTTTGCTGATGTTCCAGGCCAGATCCTGATTGATTCCAGTAATCTGCTGCTGCTGTTGCTGAACCGTCGTCTCGAACCGACGGCTGTAAATGACCAGCACCAGAACGCTGCCGCCCACTCCGACCAGAGTTAACAGGGCCAGTCCGCCCAGAACCATGAGCACGATTTCGGTGGCAAACAGGACTGTGGTTTTCCGTGTCAACTGGTACGCCTCGTCATGAGGGACCGTAGTGCAGAGAAACCAGTCCGAATTGGCTATTTTTTTATAGGCCAGAACATGTTTTTTCTGGTCGTTTATCCCCTGGTAACTGATGGTTCCTGCTACGGATGTCTCGAATTGAGCCAGCTTCAGATTCAGGTCAGGTTCAGTCTCCTGCAGCTTCACTTTCATGACGAGATCATGGTTGGGGTGTCCAAGAATAGTGCCATTTTTATCCACCAGAAAAGCGTATCCGGTTTCACCAATCGTGATGTTGATGAGGTTTTCAACCAGCTCATCGAGAACGGTATCCGCCCCCATGACGCCGAGAAATCGGCCCTCTTCATAGAGTGGGGTGACCAGAGCTATAACCAGTTCCATGGTCACCAGATCGATATAGGGTGTGGTGAAGGTCGTTTCATTGGCTGCGAGAGCCCGCTGAAACCAGGGACGAATTCTCGGGTCATAGGTCGCTGGAGGGACCCAGTCGGCACCATCAATCAACACCCCTGCAGTGGTCCCGATATAGACATCACTGAAGTGTCCGGCTTTCATCGCCATTTTTAACGGGCGTAGCGTTTCAGTGTTGTCACCAAAGGTTGAGAGATCGATGGAGGCTGCCGTCGCATTTAGAATTTTCATCTGCTGGCTGAGCCAGAATTCGGTGGTTTTGGCTGCATCTGCTGCGAGTGACAGCTGATGATCATTGATTGTCTGATCAACAATGGCGGTGGTGCTGCGGTAGGTGATCCCGACCACAGTCAGCAGTAGCGTTGAAAGCACCGCCATGATAATCAGTGTATTTTTCATTTTCAGGTTCATGTATTGATTACTCCGTCGACTTTCGGCAATTACGAAAAGCTATTCCCGAACCATCAGCATTTTACATGCCATTACCAATTATCCCTAGCAGGGATATCGAATCCGGGTTGAACTGTCGATTTTCGACTGTCAGAAAATTTGTCAGGCGGTTAAACTGGGATTTTAATTCGTTTGATTTGAAAGGTATTTCTGTGCAATTGCCAACGCCACTTATCGAAGGTCATCTGCTCCGACGCTACAAGCGTTTTTTTACCAATATCGTGCTGGAGGATGGAACGGAGGTCGTTGCTCACACCTCGAATACTGGCAGCATGAAGCAATGCGCCATTCCCGGCCATCGTGTTCTGATCTCTCGGAATGACAATCCGAAACGGAAGCTGCGCTATACGCTGGAGCTTATCGAAGTCGACGGACATTGGGTCGACACTCACACCATGAGGACCAACCGGGTGGTAGAGGAGGGGCTGAAAAATGGCTCAATCGCTGAACTGGCAGGATACGACGTTCGCCCGGAGTTCCCCATAGGGGCCAGTCGTATCGATTTTCTCCTGGTACGAGAAGAAGAGAAAATTCTTCTGGAGGTGAAGAACGTCACCCTCTGCAACGGTGATAAGGTCGCAAGTTTCCCCGATGCCGTCACCACCCGTGGGCAGAAACATCTGCTTGAATTGGCGGAATCACTTGAGCAGGGCTACCGGGCGGTGATCTTCTTTCTGGTGCAGCGCAGCGAAGCAACGGCATTTTCACCTGCCGATGAGATCGATCCAGAGTACGGACGCCTGCTGCGGCAGGTGGTTGCGCAGGGTGTCGAGGCCCTGGCCTATAAGACACTGGTGACCCCGGAGGAAAGCCGGGTCGGGGAGCGGATTCCGATCCTGTTGTAATCTCAGTTTCAACCGAGGAGCTGAAAAGGGGAAGTTGTTGTCACGGAAGTCCGTAGCGGTAGCGGACGCCGTGTTTAATCAGCAGAATAAGGAAGGGTGAAAACGACAGCCGTTCCCTGCCCCTTGACACTCTCGACTTGAATGTTCCCACCGTGTGCCCGGATAATCTGATGGGCAATATTCATCCCCAGGCCGAGTCCGCTTATAGCTGTATTGGCTGAATCGGCGCGGTAGAATTTGTCAAATATCTTTTCAATCTGTTCCGGGGTCATTCCGATCCCATGGTCTTTAATTCTGACCTCACAGTCGGCAGGGAGTTGTCTGCCAGTGATAACGACTTCACTGTCTGCAGGAGAATACTTCGCGGTATTACTCAGCAGATTGTCCAAGACCTGAGTGATTCGATGACGGTCTGCAGTGATGGTCCGACCAGCTTTAGCGGGGAGCTCAAGCCTGAAAGTACGGGCAGGATTGCTAAGCTGAAAGGAGTGGACAGTTTCAGTCAGAATGTCATTAAGATCGCATCTGGTCAGATTTAGAGTGACCTCCGTTTCTTGTTGAATGAGACTTACATCCAACAGGTCGTTAATCCGTCGGCTGAGATCGCTTCCCTTCTGGTAGATATCATTAATGTATTCCTGCTTTTGCTCTTCGGTAATAGGGTCTGATGCCTCCGGATTGAGCAGCAGCTCGGCGAATCCCATGATGACAGTCAGCGGAGTCCGCAGTTCGTGGGCGGCCATCGAGACAAAATCGTTTCTTATCTGATCTATTTCGATCAGGGCCTTTCTGGCCGCCTCCTCAGAGGTTATGTCCGTCATTATGGCGCGACAGCTCAGGCCATCAACGGCGAGGTCGGCATCGATTTTAACCGTTCTCAATGGCTGCCCGGGACTATCCAGATCGACCTGGCAGCTTCGGAGAGCAGGAGTGTCGGATATGATCTGCAGAAAAGTGGCCAGGATCGGCCGGTCGGGTTCAGAGACGAACGTTGCCAGGCGTTTCCCGGAGAGTGCAGCGCGTTCCTGACCCAACAACTGAGCTCCCGCCAAATTTGTGTCGGCTATCACACCATTCTGTTCCAGAGTAAAATACCCAACCGGAGCGAAGTCATAGAGGTCGGTATATCGTTCCAGCAACCTCTCGGTCTCTTCCCGTGCTATTTGCAGTTCTTTGTTCTGCATCTCCAGTTCAATCTGGTGGACCCGTAGCTCGTGGAGAAGTCGCTCTGTTTCGACCGCCGAGAGTGAAGAGTTTTTGTCCGCTCTCCGGCTTTTCAGATGATCCTCAGCGCGGCGTCGCAGCTTGGCGACACCTTTATCTTTGTCGGATTTCATCGTTAAGTCCTTACCCGCTGGTTAACTATCCTTGCTGGTCTTCTCCTCTTTCGGTTCTTTTTTGTGAACGAGTTGCTCCAGAACCGCCTGGGCTTTCTGGGCTGCCATTTCCAGGCGTTGCGATTTGTCCAGTTCCTCGGCCTGCTGTTCGAAACGATCAGTCAAGGCTGCCAGGGCTTCAGACAGAAGATTTTCCTGTTTCTTCACTTGTGTCATGTCGACAAAGGTGATTACCACTCCATCTATACGATTATTCTGAGTGCGGTAGGGCATGATATTCACTGAAAAGCAGCGTCCGTCGCTGGCTGTCACCTGCCGCTCATGTGGTACCAGGGTTCGCAGGACTTTCAGGGCAGCCCCGTTCAGATCGGGGTAATCGAGCTTACTGACAATGTCGGTGATGGGCCGCCCGGCGTCTCCTGGAATCAGCTTGATAATGCTCGTGGTCTGCGGGGTAAAACGTCGCACTTTAAGGCTTTCATCCAAAAACAGGGTGGCAATTTCGTTGCTGTTGAGCAGGTTTTTCAAGTCATCGCTGGCCAACGACAACTCATCGACCTTTGCCTGCAGCTCCTGATTGACGGTCTGCAGCTCTTCGTTCATCGACTGCATCTCTTCCTTGGAAGTGGTCAATTCCTCGTTGGTGCTCTGCAATTCCTCGTTGGTGCTCTGCAGCTCTTCATTCGCCGATCTCAATTCTTCCTGCGAGGACTGCATCTCCTCCCGGGTTGTCCGCAGCTCCTGATGGGACTGCTTGAGTTCCAATGACAGGGCAGCCAATCTGTTATCGGTGTTTTCCGGTTTACTGTTGCCTGAAATGTTGACTGCGGGTGGCTTTGCCATGTTGGTAAAAACAATCAAAACCATTCCTTGCAGTGCCACTGGCTCGGTCACTGGTTGAACGCTGACATCGACCAGCTGCGTTTCGCCGTTCAGGTCCATCCTGACCTCTTTCAGCGTCACAATTTCTTTCTGTCTGAGGGCTTTATGAAAGGCTTCGAGCAGCAGGCTGTTCAGCCCTTCCCGCGCCATGGCAAAAAGGTTCAAATTGGCTTTGCCAACAGCAGGTTCCAGGTAATGTCCTGTCTTTCCGGTGATATACAGGATATCACCCTTGTCAGTTGTCAACACGGCTGCCGGCGTGTAGTGACGGAGTAACAGGGTGTCGGTCAGGGTTTGCAGATTGGGAGCAGGAGAGTGAGGCTGATCACCCCTTTCCTGTACAGAACTGCTGCGAGTATAAGGAACGGTGAAACCGTCCAGGTCAACCCGGCGGCTGTTATTCTGGCGTCGGTAGAGCCGCGTCTTGCCGGATAAAGGTGCAAAAAGTTCGTTGGTCTGACCGACTGATTCTGAGCTCCCCAGCAGCAGAATGCCGCCTGGATTGAGGCTGTAGTGGAAAAGCCTCATAACTTTTTTCTGCAGATCCGCTTGCAGGTAGATCAACAGGTTCCGGCAGGACAGCAGGTCGAGTTTGGTGAACGGTGGGTCCATGATCAGATTCTGCGACGCAAAAACCACCATTTCACGGATTTCCTGCTTTACCCGGTACCCCAGTTCATCCTGAACAAAAAAGCGCTGCATGCGTTCTTCTGAAATGTCTGCCAGTATATTGGCCGGATAGGATCCAGTCCGGGCCTTGTCGATTGCCTCTTTGTCCAGATCTGTGGCGAAGATCTGCAAGGAATAATTAACGGCAGGCTTGAGCTGATATAGCACCTCACGAAAGAGTATTGCGAGCGAATAAGCCTCCTCGCCGGTTGAACAGCCTGGAACCCAGGCCCGCAATACCCCGCCATCCGGCCGGGCGGCGAGCATGTCAGGCATAACATCCTGTTTTAATTGTTCCCAGACCTGCGGGTCGCGAAAGAAACTTGTGACCCCGATCAGCAGTTCCTTGAAGAGCAGAGTCGCTTCCTGGTGGTTCTCCCGCAAATAACGGACATAATCGTCGATGCGGGGCAGATGGTGCAGGCCCATGCGCCGCTCAATGCGACGGTACATGGTATTCTTCTTGTAAAACGAAAAATCGTGCCCGGTCTGAGTACGCAACAGAGCAATGACCTTCTCCAGCCCACTCTGTTCTTTGCCGCCGAGGTCAACATCGACCGGGGTTGAAATCTGCCGGGTACTCTGCAGGTAGGCTATGATTTTGGCAGGTAGATCTTCAGCCGCTGCGACTGCGTCGGCCAGACCTGAGTCAACGGCGCTGCGGGGCATGCCATCAAATTTAGCTGAGTCTGGTTCCTGGACAAAGATTCCTCCCGATTTTTCCTTAATCGTCCGCAGCCCCTGGACGCCGTCCGATCCCATACCAGAGAGGATGACTGCACAGCAGAGATTCTGCTGGTCAGCCGCCAGGGCATGGAAGAAAAAGTCGATCGGCAGGCGCAGGCCATGGGGGGCAGATGGCTCAAGCAGTTGTAACCTGCCGTTGAGGATAGAGAGGTCTTTATTGGGAGGAATCAGATAGACATGTTCCGCTTTGACATTCATCCGGTCCTTGATCTCAACAACCGGTATGTCGGTCATGCGCTGAAGCAGTTCGACCATCATCCCTTTATGATGCGGGTCAAGGTGTTGAACGATGACAAAGGCCATGCCGTTTTTCGGCGGGACATTGCCGAGGAACAGTTCGAGCGCCTCCAACCCTCCGGCGGAAGAGCCGATACCAATGATGGGAAAGCTGTTATGCTCTTTCAACTTTGGAGCCTCGGCGGTTGGTGCTTCAACGTCAGCCGCTTTTGCTCGACTGCGGGTCGATTTCGTCTGCTTTGTCATCAATCAATTTTCCCGTTGGATAAACGACACAATATCCATCCTCAATATTGTTGTATTCCTCTGCTCAGTGTAAATTATATACCTGTATAGTGTAGTTAGCTATCTTCTTGATAGATAAGCCCTCTTAATTAAAACAAATGTAGTGAATACTCTGCCTGGTAAAGAGGTTTTTTATGCGCGCTGTCGGACTGATTACCGAATACAACCCGTTTCATAACGGCCACCTGCATCACCTGCGGGAAAGTCTTACTCAGGCTGATGCCCAGGTGTCGGTGGCGGTAATGAGCGGGCATTTCCTGCAGCGGGGTGAAGCGGCGCTGTTCGACAAATGGCGGCGCACCGAACTGGCACTGGCGGCAGGGGTAGATCTGGTTCTGGAGTTGCCGTTTCCCTGGGCGTGCAACAGTGCTCCGCATTTTGCAAAGGGGGCGATTCAGGCATTGAACGGCTTGGGCGGCGTTACTGCGCTCTGTTTTGGCAGCGAGTGTGGACAACTGGAACCACTGCGGAATTGTGCGAACCTGCTTCGCGAGCAGAGCGCGGTTATCACTGAGCAGACTGGCGAGCTGCTGCGGCGGGGAGTGAGTTATCCCGCTGCAAGATCACAGGTTGTAGGCACCTTGGCGGATGATCCGGATGTTGTAGAGATGCTGGCACAGCCGAACAATATCCTCGGCATTGAATACCTGCGCGCCCTGGAAGAGACCGGTTCGTCTCTTCGACCTTTGACAATAAGGCGGATCGGGGCCGGATATCATGATCAGCAGGTGGTCGAAGGGATCGCCAGCGCGACGGGGATCCGCCAGCGGTTGCGGCAGGGGGAATCGGTTGATTCATTGATGCCGCAAGCAGCAGCAGAACTGCTGAGTGAATGGATGGAGTCGAATTTTTCGACGGATGAGGAGCATCTGTTGCGAATGGTTCTGGCCCGGATTAATCAGGGTGTTGATTCATTGGTCTCCCTCTATCAGATCAGTGATGGGCTGGAGAATCGTCTTCAGGAAATGGCCGATATGGCGCTCTCTTATGAGGACCTGGTCAGTCAGGTCAAGTCGCGGCAGCTGACCCGTACCCGAATTCAGAGAGCCCTCTGTTATCTGATAAATGATGTCAAGACCGGGCAGATGAACCGTTTTCTGAAGAACGGGCCGCTCTACATTCATCTGCTGGGGTGCAGTTCCGCAGGAGAGAAGTTCCTCGCTTATTGTCGCAACAAGACCACCATTCCCATTGTCGGCAACTACTCTCGAATCTATGTGCTGCTGAAAAAGTTTTATGGTGCTGATAGCCGTCAGTACCGGATCGCTCATGAGCTGCTCGATCTGGAGTTAAAGGCAACGAGAAACTATACCTTGCTGATGGGCAACTGGCAGGGTGGAAATCGCAACCGGGATTTTTTTGAAGAGCTCAGACGGGTGAACTAGGGCTGTCTCTCATTATTTAGTGCAACGCTCCGGTGGCAAACGCTTTTGAAATCAGTTCGGCAGGAGCCGGCCGGCCAAAATAGTAACCCTGAACTTCGTGACAGTTTTGCTGCCTTAGAAAATTCAGCTGATCGAGTCTCTCCACTCCCTCGGCGATGACGTGGAGATTGAGGGCTCGACTCATGGCGATAATCGCCTCGATGATCGCTTTGTTGCCGGGGTCAACGAAGATGTCTCTGACAAACTCCTGCGCGATCTTGATTCGGTCGAAGGGGAAGTCCTTCAGATAAACCAGCGATGAAAATCCCGTTCCGAAATCATCGATAGCCAGGTTGATGTTTCTGACCTTCAGGTCGGTTAAGGTGGCGATCGCCTGCTGAATATGTCCCATGACGGTTGTTTCGGTCAGCTCAATCTCTAGGTACTGCGGGTCGAGTCCGGTATCCCTGAGGATCCGTTCCACCATGTCGGTAAAGTCCGGTCGGGCAAACTGTCGAGCCGAGATGTTGACGGCCATGCGTAGCGGCGGCATACCGGCTTTCTGCCACGCAACGGACTGGGCACAGGCGGTCTGCAGTACCCATTCTCCAAGCTGAAAGATCAATCCTGTCTCTTCCGCGACTGGAATAAAGCGATCCGGGCCGATGGCCCCCAGCGATGAACAATTCCAACGCAGCAACGCTTCGTAGCCTGAGATGTGGTTCCTCCTCAGGTCAACCTGCGGCTGATAATTGAGGGTGAGCTCTTTTCCGTAGAGCGCGCGTCGCAGATTGTTCTGAATCGTAAGTTTTTCCTTGGCCCGCGCCGCCATTTCTGCGGAAAAAAACTGATAGGTATTGCAGCCTTGTTCCTTTGCGGCATACATGGCCGTATCTGCCTTGCGTAGTAATGTGTTGACATCGTGCCCATCCATTGGGTAGATGGCGATGCCGATGCTGGCTGAGTTGATGAAATCTTTCCCTTCCAGTCGGGTCGGGCGGGCCAGCTCTTCCAGAAATCTGCGGGCGAAGGTTGCCGGATCTTCGTTGGAGAGGATGCCGTTGAGGATGACCACAAATTCATCGCCACCGAGACGCGCAACCGTGTCGACCTTTCGGACACAGTTGCCGAGGCGATCCGCAACGATCTGGAGAAGCGTGTCTCC
>DATFMC010000063.1:0-15791 GCA_035267105.1 Geopsychrobacteraceae bacterium | reverse complement strand
ATCTGGGGTGTCGGCCACAGCTGGTGGCAGATCCCCAGGTGGAACTACTGCAAGCCAGGCACCCACTGCTGATGAGCGATGGCGAGGGCCGGTCTGATCCTGAGCGCGCCGTCCCTATCGACATTCTGATCGGGAACGAATGTCAGGCTCTGGTGATCAGCGGGCCGAATACCGGTGGAAAGTCAGTCGCTCTGAAAACTCTGGGGCTGCATTTGCTGATGGTGCGCTCTGGCCTGCATATCCCCTGTCTGCCGGAGAGTAAGCTGCATCTGTTTGATCGACTGTTTGCTGACATTGGAGATGAGCAGAGTATCTCTGAAAGTTTATCGACCTTTTCCGGGCATCTGGTCCGGGTTAGGGATATTTTGCGGCAGGCAGAATCGGGGTCACTGGTTTTGCTGGATGAAGCCGGCACCGGGACAGACCCTGCCGAGGGTGCGGCATTGGCGTTGGCGGTTCTGGATCGACTGAGAACCCAGGGAGCCAAGGTTCTGCTGACCACTCATTTAGGGCAGATCAAGGCGTACGCTCAGAGCCAGGACGGGGTCGAGAGTGCGGCAGTCGATTTTGATCCGGAAACTCTGGCGCCACGCTTTCGCCTGCATTATGGCATCCCCGGGGCGAGCAGTGCGATAAGCACCGCGCGTCGTCTCGGACTGCCCGCTGAAGTTTTGAGAGGGGCAGAAGACTACCTCGGCGAGCGGGCTCAAGACAGCGCCGAGCTGATCTACCAGTTGAATTGCCAGCGTCAGCAGTTGGAGCAGGAACTTGCTGGTATTGCCGCAGAAAAGCAGACGACAATGCGTCACCAGCAACGACGGCTTGAGCAGTTACATCAGCTGAAAGAACAGAAGAAAGAGGTTTTGGCTCGCGCCGCCCGACAGGCCGAACAGCTGATTTCGGCCACTGAGCAACGGTTGAAGCAGATCAACCGAAAGACACACTCGCCCAAAGAAGCAGCAGAGTTACGTGGCCAAATCAACGATGTCCGTTACGCTCTGCAACCGTTCAAGCCTCGACGCAAGCGTCAAGGGCCGGTTCCAGAGCAGTTGATCGCGGGAGAACTGGTCAGGGTGACGGCGCTCGGAACTGAGGCGCGGGTTGAGCAGGTTTTTGGCGACAGTGTTGAGCTGCTGGTTGGTGGCAAGCGACTACGTCAGCCTTTACGTGGACTGGAGCAGTTTGAGCCCCGCAGATTCGCTGATAAGCATAAGGGGGGAACTGTCCACCGGCAGGTCAGAACCCGACCTGATGAACGACAACTGCAAGGGAAGATTGTTCTGGTCGGGCGGCGTGTCGATGACGCGCTACCGCAGTTGGAACGTTTTCTCGACGATGCTCTGCTCGGGAATCTGCGTCAGGTGGAAATCGTCCATGGCAGCGGTGAGGGGATCTTGCGCCGCGCGGTTCGAGAGTTTCTGGCCGGGCAGGAAACGGTTACTGCTTTTCACGCCGCTGCAAGTGAGCAGGGCGGAGAGAATGTCACGATCGCCGAACTGGGAGACAGATGACGGGTCAGATTGGAGACGATAAGATTCATGAAGTGCGTGAGCGCATGGATATCGTCGAACTGGTCTCCAGCTATGTCTCCTTGAAACGTTCCGGCGCGAATCACATGGGACTTTGTCCGTTTCATTCGGAAAAAAGTCCTTCGTTCAGCGTCAATGCCGGCCGGCAGTTTTTCCACTGTTTCGGTTGTGGTGTCGGCGGAGATGTCTTCTCCTTTCTGATGAAAATGGAGGGCCTCTCGTTCCCCGATGCTGTGCGGCGTTTGGCTGAGCGGACAGGTGTTGAACTGCAAGAGCGGAGCTTGTCACCGGAGGAAGAGCGGCGTCAGCAGGAAATGGATCGACTCTATCGGGTCAATGAGATTGCCGCTGGCTATTTTCACCGCACCCTGATGGATGTTCCGGCCGGAGAGTCAGCACGTCAGTATTTAAAGAAACGCGGGTATGGCCGAAAAGGGGCCAGCGATTACCAGCTCGGTTTTGCTCCGGATGGATGGGACGGGTTGACTCGTCACCTGGAAAGCGAGGGCGTGAATCTGCAGGATGCCAGAACGCTCGGCCTGGTCCGACCCAGACAGGAAGGTCGCGGAGATTACGATCTGTTTCGCCAACGTTTGATTTTCCCGATCTTTAACCTTGCCGGGCGGGTGGTCGCCTTCGGCGGGCGGGTGCTTGATGACAGCAAGCCGAAATATATCAATTCTCCGGAATCGCCGATCTACCATAAAGGCAAAGTGCTGTTCGGGCTCTACCAGGCTCGACAACCGATGCGACAGGCGGGTGAGGCAATTCTGGTTGAGGGGTATTTTGATCAGTTGGCTCTTAATCGTTCCGGAATCCCGCACGCGGTAGCAACCTGTGGGACGGCTTTGACCGCCGAACATGCAAAACTTCTCAAACGTTATGTGCAGCGAGTTTTACTGCTGTTTGATCAGGATGCTGCGGGTCGTAAAGCGACCTTCAGGGCGATGGAAACATTACAGGCAGAGGGGCTGCCGACGGCGGTGATCGATCTGGATGCAGGAGAAGACCCCGATTCTTTTTTGCTGCGTGAGGGCTCCGACCTGTTTCAGCGGCGCCTGCTTCAGGCACGGCCTACCATGGAGCTCTACATTGAAGAGACGCTGACTGACGCGGGACAGAGTGTCGAAGGGAAGGCCAGAGCCGCTGAAAACATCGCGACCAAGCTTGCCTTGCTGCCGAGTGAGATGGAGCAGGACCTCTACCTGAAGTTGCTGGCTGAGCAGACCGGGATTTCACTGGAGTTGCTGAGACAACAGTTGGGGCATGCTCGTAGCAATCTACATAAGGCGGAACGGAGATTCGTTCCACCGCCACTGCAGCAGAACCGATCGGATCAGCCAGCTGATTATCCGTTGCCAGAAATGCCACCGGAAGAATTTGTTGAAACAACAGAGGAGCCGGACAGGCCTCTTTGGGGAAAAGCAGAAGGGCGCTTGCTCAGTATGCTGATGTTGGTACCAGAGGCTCGTGATGCGATCAAAATTCTGGGAGTTGATAATCTCTTTCACTCCCCCGAATTGAAAACTGTTGCAAGTAAATTGATCGAGCTTTTGGATGATGTTGTTGTGGGCGACGAGGAAGTACATCTGGCGGAGTTGCCCGAGTCGCTTCGTTCCCAATTGATGCCGCTACTTCAGGTGGATCGGGACCTTTTTGCTGATACCTATGAACAGCAATTGCAGGATTATCGTCGTGCCGCTGAACGGGAAGCCCTAATGCAGCGATACAGAGAATTGCCCAGGTTGATTGGCGCGGCCGATGGCGATCTGGAGGTAGAATTAATGCGAGAGTTTACTCAGCTGAAGAAACGGTTAAACTAGTATTTAAATAGTGGGTCTGTGGCTCAATGGCACCGAAAGAAGGGGCAAAAATGGCGAAGAAAGTAAATCAGGAAGAAGTTCAGCAACTGATCGACCTGGGCAAAGAGAAGGGTTTTCTGACTTACGATGAGGTCAATGATACGCTTCCGGCAAGCATGGTCACATCTGAACAGCTTGAGGATGTCATGACCATGTTTGGTGAGATGGATATTGAGGTCGTCGATTCTGAGTCGAAAGCATCGAATCTCAAGGACGATGATGACGACGACAGTGATTCGGACGAGTCTGAAGTTGAGCTGGAGGCCGGGGCCCTCGGTCGTACCAGCGACCCGGTGCGGATGTATCTGCGTGAGATGGGGCAGGTCGCGCTGTTGACTCGCGAAGGCGAAGTAGAAATCGCCAAGCGGATCGAAGATGGTGAAGCGCAGGTGACCAAGGTTGTCATGCGGACACCGATCGCGTTTCGTGAGGTGCTGGTGCTGCTTGAAAAGCTTGAAAGGTCATCGGTCAATGTCTCGGACATTACCAAGGAATATGATGACGAGGAGGGCGGCGAGGCAGAACAGAGGCAGAGAGCCCGGTTGATGGAGCTTCTGGAGACCCTGCGCCCGATTGATGAAACCCTGAAAAGGGTTCATGAAGAACTGGCGGCGGAGCCACCGGCAAAAAAACGGGCCAAGCTAGAGAAAGATCAAGCTGCCGCCCTTGAAGAGATGACGAACCTGTTGCATCAGGTCAAACTGAAAGACTTTCAGGTCGCCAAGATTGTTGACCGGCTCAAAGACATGGCGGAGCAGGTTAAAAAAGGGAACAGCGAGATCAGCGCCTGTGAAAAGCAGATTGGTCGCCCCTACGCTGACATTCGCAGCCTGTTACGAAGAATGCGCAAAGACGATAGTGAAGCCTGCGCTGTTGCCAAGGAGCTGGGGGTTGACGGGGAGATTCTTCTGAATGTTGAGAAACGACTAAAGGCCGCCAAGCGTAAGTTCAAGCGGGTCAAGGAAGAGTCAGGGTTTGAGCCTGAAGAACTGCTTGAATATCTGAAAGAGGTTCATAAAGGAGAGTGGCGAGCCAAGCGAGCCAAGTCTGAGCTGGTTGAGGCGAACCTGCGTCTGGTGGTCTCGATTGCCAAGAAGTATACCAATCGTGGGCTACAGTTTCTTGACCTGATTCAGGAAGGGAATATTGGCCTGATGAAGGCGGTCGATAAGTTCGAATACCAGCGGGGGTACAAATTTTCCACCTATGCGACCTGGTGGATTCGACAGGCGATTACCCGGGCTATCGCCGATCAGGCGAGAACAATTAGAATTCCGGTGCATATGATCGAGACGATCAATAAACTGATCAGAACCTCCCGTCAACTGGTGCAGGAGTTTGGTCGGGAGCCGACGCCTGAAGAGATTGCCGAACGTATGGATCTGCCCCTCGACAAGGTCCGCCGGGTTCTTAAGATTGCAAAAGAGCCGATCAGCCTGGAGACTCCTATCGGGGAAGAAGAAGATTCTTCCCTGGGAGATTTTATCGAAGACAAAGGGGTTATTTCTCCCCTGGAAGCGGTTATCAAGGGGAACCTTTCCGACCAGACCTCACGGGTTCTCTCCTCCCTGACGCCGAGAGAAGAGAAGGTCCTGCGGATGCGTTTCGGGATCGGTGAAAAGTCCGACCATACCCTCGAAGAAGTCGGGCAAGACTTCAACGTGACCCGGGAACGGATTCGCCAGATTGAAGCCAAGGCGCTCCGCAAGTTGCGACACCCCAGTCGAGCGAAAAGGCTTAAAGGGTTTGTTCAGGGCGAGCAGAATCAATAGCTTGTAAAGACCGGAAAGGTTCATGTGCCTTTCCGGTTTCTTTTCTGTTTAAGGTTGTTAAGTCTTGACATTTTATATGGCTATTGCCTAAAATCTTCATTTGTTGCGCGTGGGGCCTATAGCTCAGTTGGTTAGAGCCACCGGCTCATAACCGGTCGGTCCCAGGTTCGAGTCCTGGTGGGCCCACCAGCAAGAACATCAGGCGACCTTGCACCCCTTATCGTGAGCAGATTGCATTGATTGCAGAGAATCGATTATTGAATTTTCGGCATGTTCCGGAGCAGAATCCGGGCTGCGATGATACCGCGACCAGAACAACAGGGGGAGAGAACCAAGTCTTACAAGAGTGCACCGGGAGAACCGGATGCACTCTTTCTTTTTGTCCGGAGCCCCTCTCATGAGTCGCCCGAGGAGTGTGCGGGTGAGCGAGGTTCTGGGACTGTTGAACGGCCTCTACCCTCCTTCCCTTGCAGAAGACTGGGACAATGTTGGATTGCAGGTCGGGGACAGTTCGGCTCTGGTCGAGAGGGTTTTGATCTGCCTTGATGCAGAAGAGGCAGCGATTGATAGTGCGGAGAAATGTGGTGCCCAGTTGGTGGTTTCTCATCATCCGCTTATCCATCGCCCGTTAAAACGACTGACCCCGGACGATGAAATCGGGCGGGTCCTGTTTCGCGCTGTCCGCAGAAATATTTCCATTATCAGCGTTCATACCAACCTGGATCGCGCAGCGGATGGTCTGAACGACTGGCTCGCCGAACGAATCGGTCTTGAACAGGTCAAGCCCCTGGAGAAAATCCCCGGGGGAGGACTGGTCAAGCTGGTGGTCTTTGTTCCCGCCGGTCATGAAACCACAGTGATGGATGCTTTGTCTGATGCAGGGGCCGGCCGGATAGGTGCCTACGACCGGTGTTCCTTCCGCACCATCGGAACGGGAAGTTTTCGCCCTGGTGAAGGAACTGAGCCTTTTATCGGCCGGCAGGGTCAGGCTGAAGAGGTCGAAGAATATCGTCTTGAGACGATTCTCCCGCAGGACCTGGAAAAAAAGGTCGTGGCAAGAATGCTCAAAGCCCACCCTTACGAGGAGGTCGCCTACGACCTGATACCTTTGCGTAACGAACGTCAGGATGTCGGGCTTGGCCGGATCGGTCGCTTGCCGCAACCGCTGGAAGTTGACGATTTTATCGTTCAAATAAAGGATCGTCTCGGGCTGCCTTCAGTCCGGTTGGCCGGGAATGCAAAAGGAAAGCTGAGTAAAGTTGCCGTCTGTGGCGGCAGCGGAGTCTCCCTTTTTTCTGAGGCGCAACGTCAAGGTGCCGACTGCCTGGTGACGGGAGATGTAAAATATCATGATGCCCAGCGCGCTCGCGCAGAAGGTCTGTTGCTGATCGACGCCGGACACTTTGGAACGGAACATCTGATGGTCGCAGGTCTTGCTGAAAAATTACGGGAGTCTGTCGCACTACGACAGTTGCCGCTGAAAATTGTAGAAATGGAAACCGAATCGGACCCGTTTTCGACGATCTGAATCGGGCATAGAAACTGACTGCTGCAAACACGCTAATGGAGGCTGGAACGTGCATGAAAAGATGAACCTGCTTAGAGAACTTCAGGAAATCGATCAGGAGGTTTCCGCACTTGAGATGACCCGTCAAGGCTATCTTGAAGAATTGTCCGCTTTTGATATTGAAATTTCTCGTATTCAGAGCATGTCCGATGAGTTGAACGCCGAGCTTGAAGGGCTTCGGGCCGAGGATGCGCAACTGCAGCAGGAGCTGATCAAGGAACAGGATAATATCAGCAAGGTCGAGGCCCGGCTTCCTGGAATTCAGACGCAGAAGGAATATGTTGCTGTCCTCAAGGAGATCGATCTGGCGAAAAAAGCCAACAAAGAGATTGAAGACCGGGTTCTCGCCAAGCAGCAAGAGATCGAAACCCTGGAAGGCGATCTTAAAGAGAAGACCGACGAGTTGACTGCCGCGATTGGAAAAGCTGATGCCCGTCGCAGCGAGTTGGACAAGCTGCTGGCAGAGAGTGACAAGGGGCTGCAGGATAAGCAGAGCGTTAGAGCTTCTGTCGCCAGCGATGTTCCATCGTCGTTGCTGCGAAAGTACCAGACCCTGTTCAAACGTCGCGCTGGACTGGCAGTCGCCATGGCGCGTAACGGTGCCTGCCTCGGATGTAACATGCAGCTTCCGCCTCAACAGTTCAATAGCCTCTACCGGCAGACCGAACTGCAGAGTTGTCCGCACTGCAATCGTTTGCTCTACATTGAAGCTGAAGTTTAAACCTGACAGGTCACGTGGTTGAAGAAGGACAGATGATCGCCGGCTCACCGTCGGGTGGGCGGGAGGAAAGTCCGGGCTCCATAGGACAGGATGGTCCCTAACGGGGACCGAGGGTGACCTCAGGGAAAGTGCCACAGAGAGGAGACCGCCCCCTTTGCCGAGGCAGAGAGGGTAAGGGTGAAAGGGTGAGGTAAGAGCTCACCAGTCCCGGCGGTGACGTCGAGAGCTAGGTAAACCCCATCCGGAGCAAGGCCGAATAGGGAAACGTTTGAGGGTGGTCCGCCCGAAGTTTCCGGGTTAGGCTGCTTGAGACCGTCGGCAACGGCGGCCCTAGATGAATGATCATCACCCTGCCGGGGGTAACCGCGGCGGGGAACAGGACCCGGCTTACGGCCTTCTTCAACCACTTTTTTCCGGCAGTATCGTAGTCATAACGATACTGCCGTTGTTGTTCAGGATAGGCGTGATAATGAATGAGCTGTCAGCAGATCGACAGAAGCGGTGGCAGCAGGTCGTCGAGCAGTTGGAGCGGGATTATTACGCGCTACCAGAGGCTGAAAAAACATGGCTTGCCGAACTTATTGGACAGATCGAAAAATTGCAGTATGGGTTGGACCATCTGTTCCACAAGGCCGAGGGCGAACAGATTTGTGCCAGGTGCAAGGGGGCCTGCTGCGCGAAGGGGCATAATCATGCCGGACTCGCGAACCTGTTGTCTTATGTTCAACAGAATATGGTGCCACCCGATGCTGATTTTTCGAAAACCTGTCCCTGGCTTGGACCTTGTGGATGTGTTCATCAAGCCCGACATCGCCCTTATAACTGCATCACCTTTCTCTGTGATAGACTTGAGGAACGCCTCGATAACACAGATGTTGAAGAGTTTTACCGGCTGGATCAGGAACTGCGAAAGCTCTACCTCCGGGTCGCCGACTTTTATTCCGGAGGGGGGATGAGCGGCCTGTTACTGCAGGCTGCGCGGTTGAATGGTGTGTCGCTATTGTCAAAAAAGCCGTAGCTGATAATAGCTTTTGGGAGCAGGTATCTGTATGAAGTTGAGTTTTGTTGAAGATAATGGCGAGATCGATCAGATTATTGACGATCTGTTGCTCCGTACCGAAGCACATCATCCAGAGATGATCCGGCAGATGATCCTGACCGCATTGAAGGCCGGTCAGGAGAGCAGTTATCTGGCCGATCTGAAGTTGATGCGCACGACGATGAAAGAGATGCGTTACACGAACAAGATTTTCGCACCATACCGTGACCGGAAGAAGGTGACCATCTTCGGTAGCGCTCGTACAGCACCGGACGAACCTATTTATCAGAAATGTGTTGAATTCTCCCGCCTTCTGGTAGAGCGAGACTATATGGTTATTACCGGCGGCGGGCCTGGAATTATGCAGGCTGGAAATGAAGGGGCCGGAGCCGATAACTCTTTTGCTGTCAATATCCGGCTCCCTTTTGAACAGGATACCAATCCGGTGATGATGGAGAGCGATAAATCGATTACTTACAAATATTTCTTCAACCGCAAGGTTGCCTTTTTGAAAGAGGCGCACGCAGTCGCACTGTTCCCCGGTGGGTTTGGAACTCTCGACGAGGCGATGGAAATTATGACCCTGGTCCAGACAGGGAAAAACCCACCGATCCCGTTGGTGATGATCGATGACGAGGGCGGATATTGGCAGGACTGGTTCAATTTCACCCGTGATAGCCTGCTAAAACGCGGACTGATTTCAGGCGAGGATTTCAGCCTGTTTTCCATCACCAGTGATCCTGTTGAGGCAGTGCAGTTCATTGATGATTTTTATCGGAATTTTCATTCACTTCGTTTTGTTGGCCAGAAGTTGGTGATTCGCCTTAACAAGTCGCTGGACTCAAGTCATCTTCAGATCTTGAGCAATGAGTTCAGCGAAATTATTCGCCCCGGCGGCTCGATGCATTTGAGCGGGCCGCTGCCCGAAGAGAAAGATCAACCAGACCTGCTCTTGCTGCCCCGCTTGTGCCTGGACTTCAACCGGCGCAGTTATGGACTGCTCAAAGCGTTTATTCGTCGCATTAGCTCTTTTTAGTACGGTTTACAGATGTCCGAAATTAATCAACTTCCGATCAGTCGAAATCCTGTCCGTTTGCCGCGTCGAGATCTGCATCAAATGCTGAAACTGGTGAGATTGACCTATGCCCTCAGCCGGCATACCGGTTATCTTCAGCTGGTTTTGCCGCAACTCCCTGAGGTCGCTCGCTTTGATCCCGGACATGCCGGATTGATGATGGGTTACGATTTTCATCTCACCGAAGATGGCCCGCGACTGATCGAGGTCAATACCAACGCGGGAGGTGGCTACCTGGCCTGGCTGGCTGATACTCAGCTGTCACAGTTGGACCCGGATCGATTGTCGAAACGTTTAGCGGAGAGGGTATTCGAGAGTTTCCTCGGCGAATGGTCCGACTTCTCTGCATCGGCAAGGCCATTAAGGAGGGTTGCCATTGTCGATGAGGCCCCGGAGGAACAACCTCTCTTTATGGAAATGTCTGCTTTTAGCCAGTGGCTGGCCGGGATGGGAGTTGATGCTGAAGTCGTTCCACCAGAACAGCTTCGGACGGATGCAAGTGGCGTTTTCAGCAATGGTGCAAGAATAGACCTGATCTACAATCGGCACTGTGATTTTTTTCTTGAAACTCCACAGATGGCAGCTCTGCGCGATGCTTACCTCAACCGGACTATTTGTCTATCTCCCAACCCTCATGTTTATGGGTTGCTCGCCGACAAACGGCGAATGATTATCTGGTCCGATGAAGCAATGCTGCGGGAACTTGGGCTCAAAGATGCTGAACGAAATCTACTTCTCGATCTCGTCCCGAAGAGTCGGTTACTTGCGGATTGTGATCTTGAGGAAATCTGGCAGCAGCGGAAAAAGCTGGTTTTTAAACCGGTCAGCCGTTTTGGCAGCCGTGGTGTATTAATGGGAAAAAGCATATCCAGGCACAGGTTTCTTGAGCAGGATCCGGCCACCACGCTGGTTCAAAAACTGGTCTCTCCAGCTTTGACGCTAGGGGACGGTGAGACATTTAAAACTGATTTGAGGTTGTTCGTTTATCGCAATCGCCCGCTCGGCATCGGGGCCAGGCTCTACCAGGGGCAGGTGACCAATATGAGGACAGCCGGGGGAGGTTTTGCGCCGATTGAGTTAAGCTGATCCTGCGTCAGGATATGGGGCAAAGCGCCGCTCAGCCTCCGGACTTTTTTACTCTCCAGCCTTCTTTCTTCAGCTCATCAATCAGCCGCTCCCGGTGGTCGCCCTGAATTTCCACCACGCCATCCTTCACCGCGCCACCGGCACCACAGAGTTGCTTGAGCTTTTTGGCGAAAGCTTTCAGTGCGATGTCATCAAGGGGAATCCCGGTGATCAGGGTGACGCCCTTTCCTTTTCTTCCTTTGGTTTCTCGCAGAACCCTCACCGTCCCATCGGCAGGCGGATTCGAGTTCTTCGTTTTGCAGTGGCAATGCGCAACTGGTTGCTTACATTCAGGACACATTCTGCCATGTTCGCTGGAATAGACCAGTCGGCTGTTCTCTTTTGTCAATTTAAAGCTCCCAATTTCTGTGCGAGAGAGTGATGCGTTCAGGACGGTCGGTCGATAATGAGCTGGCCACCGACACTGACGTTTTCTGGCGCATTTTCCATAATGACCACAACGATGGTCTCTTTGGGCAATCCATACGCTTCGGCAGCCGCGTCGGTCAAGGCGCGAGTCAGTTCGCGTTTTTTATCCAGACTGTCAATTTTCGGTCCGCTCACTGTGATGTTCGGCATGATAATATCCTGTCGCAATGAAGATGTTTTTTTACTGACGCGGGAGTCTGACGGTTATTTTTGTGCCCTGCTCCGGGAGGCTCTCAATGTCTATCTGGCCGGCGTGTGCATCTATAATGTTTTTTACAATCGACATGCCCATGCCCAGACCGCTGACAGAGGAGTGGGTCGGGTTGGCTCGATAAAACTTTTCAAAAATTCTTGAGACCTGTTCCTGTGTCATCCCGATGCCATTATCGACAACTTCGATCCTGTAGCTGTTCTGCTGGTTGAATCCTGCAATCGTTACTGTTTTACTGATATGTGAGTATTTCGTCGCGTTGCCGATAAGGTTTTCCAGCACCTGGATGATACGTCCCCGGTCTATTTCGAGCTCTGTTTTCTGGTTATTCAACTGGACCTCAAAGATTCGAACCGGCGACTCACGCCTGAATTGGTTGACGGTGCCGTCGATGATCTCTTCAATGATGTGCGGCTTTTTGTCGAGCAGGATGGCTCGTCCTGACTCCATATGACTGAGGTCGAGTAAATCATCGGTGATCCTATTCAGCGCTTCACCCCGCTCGTAGATTGTTTCGTAGAATTCCCTCAACTGCTTCGGTGGAAAGTCTCCGAGTTCCTCCTGTTTGAGCAGCAGCTCTGCGTAGCCCATAATTGCTGTTAGCGGAGTGCTGAGTTCGTGGGCAGCCGTGGCGATGAATTCGCTTTTCAGTCGGTCGCTTTCACGCTCTCCAGTGACATCGTTGAGAACGATAATGACTCCGGACTGAGCGTATTTCTGGCTTTGAACCAGAGAACCGCTGATCTGGATGGTCCTGACCTGGCCCAGGCCATGATCAAACAGGTCGAGGTCGATAGACTCTTCAGTGCCGGAATCAGCGAGTATTGCAGCAAAGTAGTTCTGAAATTCCGGCTCATTCAGGACTGTTTCAATCGGTTGCTGAATTAACTCATTGGTCCGGTATCCCAGCGTTTTTGTTACTGAGCGGTTCATCAGAATGATCCGTCCCTGCATATTGGTAACAACCAGACCCAACGGCACGGATTTCAGGATTGCATCGATCTTTTCTCTGGATTCTTCCGCTTCCCGCAGGGATTGTTTGACCCGTTCCTCGGCTTTATTACGTTCGGTAATATCGTTGATAACGGCAAAGCTGCCGATATAATTATTCTCCTCATAGAGGGGTGTTGCCGATACCTCGGTAACGATTTGTTCTCCATTACTCCGGGTCCATTCAATTTCAAAGAGCGGATCCGGGTCTTTTGTTTGTCTTTTGATGTGATCAGTGAACAGAGTCTGGTTGGTTTTGTCGAGAAAATCCAGGGGCGATCGGCCATTAATGCTGGTAGCAGGAGGATCAATTAACCTGGTGAAAGCAGTGTTGCTATAAGTGATGATGCCGTTCTGGTCGAGGACAATCAAACCATCTCTCATGGTCTCCACCAACAACCGGTAGCGCTCACGGCTCTTCATCAATTGGTACTCTCTGTCGCGAATTGCCGTGGCCATGTGACGGACATTGTCGGTCAGTTTGTCGAATTCGGCGTAGCCCGAATCGGCAAAAAAGATGTCATACTGACCATTGGCAATGCCCTCGGTTTTGGCGGTTAATTCGTAGAGAGGTGTGGAGAGTCTGAAGGTTTTGTTGAGAGAGAAAATTACGGAAAGCAGAATGGCACCGATTGCGCCAACGATGAAAAGCATACCGGCATGACGTACCGGTCGGTATGCATCGGCGGAGGTTTGCGAGACCAGAACCGCCCAGTTTGGCCCGGGAATCAGGGCTGCACTGCCGATATAATCTTCCTGACGAAATGCATAAGGAAGAGTCGTTTCCTTACCCTGCAGCACAGCACGAACCGGAGCGAGGTGGCCTATATGGACCTGCTGGGAGGCAAGAGCCGGGTCGGGGTGGGCAATCGTTGTTCCGGTCCGGTCTACAACTGAAATGGTCAGGGACTCTGTTTGGTGCAGGGTTTTAACAAAGTCAGTCAAGGGCCTGATACTGAAATTACCGACCAGGATGCCCCTTTTTATCGGCAACGTGAATGCGAGAGAAATTTCTCCGGAGATGACCGAGAAAAACGTATCAGACCACGCAGGTTCGCCGGTCTGCAGGGTCTTTTGAAAAAAAGGCATATGGGCGATGCTGATGCCCCGAAAGTCCTTTCTTAGTCCTGTTCTTTCCGGCTGAAGGCCGACCTGGCTCATGTCCCCTTGCAGCGAAACGATGTAGATCGATTCGAACAGTTCCGAGTTCTTGACAATAATATCGAGAAACTCCTGGATTTCGTCTTCCGGCATCTCTGGATAGGATTCAAGAACACCGCTGATACTTTGCAGGGTCGCCTGAGGTTCGCGTAAAAAACCTTCGAACTGACCACTGACCGCTTTGGCCAGCAGCAGGTTTTTCTCATCGATGTCGTGAGTACGCTCCCCAGTCAGATCGTAGAGGGCCAGTAGTGAAATTATTAAAATCGGCAGGATGGCCGCTGCAGCAAAAGAGAGGATCAGTGAGCGCTTGAGGGTTCTGGTGGGGGTCATGCCGATCCTTTAAGGCAGAACAACGATGAGCCGTTGCGAGCAGTCTGAATATCGGGCATCCGGGTCACATCGGCACCATCTTTCAGTGGTGGATTCAGTCAGTCGCTTGACCATTTTCCGGTTCGCCGGTAAAAAAGGATTACTCACAGTTGGCGACGAATTATGCATAAACTTAGTACGAGTGAGCATGTTCCAGTATTACGAATTTACCATTTTTGATGGTTGAAAGGTAGGTCTCTCTGTCTGTGTCGCCAAATCGGTCAAAAGTGATTGGACCCTGAACTCCGGGGAAGGATGATAATCGCGCCAGGGACTCTTTCAGGGTTTTTTCTTCTCTACTATCCAGGGCAACAAGGGCGACTTTGGTTGAATCATAGCCGACCACGGCAGCAAAGCCGGGTTCGTTACCGAAACGTTTCAGGTAGGTGTCGCGAAACGCAAGGTAGCTTGGTTCGGAGGATTCACGGTTGAAAAACTGATGGAACAGGATGCCTTCAACTGCCCGGCCTCCCAGCTCAATCAGCTTTTCCGTCGCTGACCATTCGCTGGTCGCAATGGTGATGTCCGGGTTTATTTTTTTGATCTGTTGGCACAGGATCGCGGTATCCATCGCGTTGGCAATGATCAGCACAGCATCGGTCTCTGAATGGATGGCCCTTTGGGCGACATCGTAGAGGCTGTGCTTTGCTCCGGTGCGAAACGTTTCATTCCGATCAATGTGACCGCCACGTTTTTCGAAGTTTGTCTTGAAATCATGCAGGTAGCTGTCAACGAAGGCTGCGTTTGAAGTATCTGAAATGATGGAGAGATGGCTCAGCCCCATTTCAATCTGCAGATGATTTGCGTGATGCGTAGAATTGTTGCTGGTGGAGGCAACGATCCGGTAGAAATAGTCGTCGATGCCGGTCAGCTCTTCCGAGGTCGCGGTCGGCCCGATCATCATTAACTGATGTTGATTGGCCAGAGGGAGTGCGGCCATGACCATCTGGCTGGTCATGGGTCCTATCAGCGCTTCTATTCCCTGATCAATGAGTTCGTTCACCGACTTTCTAACCTGGTCTTCGTCATTCTTGTCGTCCCTGACCAGAAGCTCAACTTTTGCCCCCTGAACGCCCCCTGCCTGATTCTGTTCTTCAACCGCCAGGATCGCACCATTTCTGGCCGCAATGCCCAGGTCGGCTACGCGGCCACTGAGTCCCGCAATAAGGCCGATCTTGACCGGCTCTTTTTCTGTGCAGGCAAGCAGTCCCAGAATCAAGCAGAGAGAGATCAGGGTCGCAATTGTCTTGACCCCGCAGTGTACGGTGAAATGTTGCAATGTCGGCATGATACGGTCTCTGTTTCCAGGCTCTGGTTGAAGGGGCATGGGCTTGAATATTAATTCCGCGCAGTTTAGCGGAATTAAGGTCGGGTGTCAAAGCAGAGAAATTGCAGAAATGGCTGAAATCTCGATTTTTTAACTTCTCCCCTCACACTATGGCCGTTGCTGAAAAGAGGTGCAGTTCAATCCTCCCGGACAGGTAGCTCGGACAATCTTTTTCGGATCGGGAGATGCTGGGTGCACCTTTGCTCGCACAGGCCACATTGAGTGCAGTCCCGAGACTTTCTTCCGGTGAGGTTCCAATGCCATTTCAGGCGGTTATGGACCGCTGTCTGGTCTCCCCGGTTCAACAGGACCTGGTTGTACGCGTCCAGATATTTGGGAATCGGGATATCGACCGGGCAGGGCAGACAATAGCCGCACCCGGTGCAAAGCCCATCAAGGGAGTGTTCTGTCCACTCCTTGATCTGAGCTTGGACCTCCGGGTTGTCGGGGCTGAAATCAGCCATCGCGGACACCGCCTGGTCGACTTCCTCGCGACAGGAGAATCCTACCAGGGCTGAGGTGACATGTTGGTTTGAAACGTTGAAACGTAATGCCGCCCCGACGATGCCGCAGTCGTTGTCGGTGGTAAGAACGGCGAATCGTTCAGGGTT
>DATFMC010000062.1:0-3634 GCA_035267105.1 Geopsychrobacteraceae bacterium | reverse complement strand
TTAAACTCAACCACCTATCCAGTTTTGTTTTTCCAATATCCGTTCGAGCTTATAGCCAAGGAAGCGAAAATCTCCCCACGAGGAGTAGTAGTCATTGATATCGCCTGAAAGATTGTGCTTTGCCAAACAGTAGGCCCGGACTTCTGAATCTACAGGAATATGCGAATAGTCACATTGAAGTATACGTAAATGATTCGCGGCATAATGGCCTATTCCATGGATGGAAAGCAGGTCTGCTTTTTCCAGAGGCACAGTCAGATCCCCCTTTTCAGGCGAAATGACGTGGTTTGAAACAAGCAGATTTGTCGAATCATAAAGTATTTGCGCCCGGTACCCTAATCGCCCCAGCTTTTGCAGTTTTTTTGGTTCAGAGCGACAGACCATGCCGGGAGAAAGGCTGGCGCCTTTGCCAAAATGATCGTGAAGTGCGGTTATCATCTGGATGGTATTAGTCCATGAGGTGTTGATGGTGCAGAGGGTTTTGTAGAAGTCTTCATAGAAAGAGGCTCCTCGCAGGAATCTGCCGCCACCTCTTTCCATAAATTCGGCTGCCTGGGGATTCAAGCCCTTTGCTACAGTCATGGCGTCTTCAGGCGACCAGTCAAGCATAAGACAGTAGCTGACGAGCGTCTTCAGGCTGGATTGCATATCGTCATCAAGTTTTGTGTTGGTTGTGATAGCAAGTGCTTCAGGGGCAACCTGTCTGACGGACCAGGCCACGAGCGTTTGACCTGTTTTGTCACAGCGTGAGAGGACCTCTGATTCGGAATCCCATTTATAGGGTGGCAAATTTACCCAGCCGTGGGACAGCGCGGTGAGCTTCAGGCTGAATGGATATTCAACGGAAATATGGAAAACGTTTTGTGCCATTCTCTCCCCGACTTGATAGGTAGCGACAGTAAGATGATGCCCTGAAACCTCTTAACCAAGGACGGGAACCCCGATCAGCGCACTGTGCAACCATCCCAGAAACCCACCATAAAGTGCAATCCCCAGGACCAGAGCGATCAGATCATTGCCCCAGAAATTGGGTACCTCTGGCAGGCTCCGTTGCACTCTGCTACGCATTGATACCAGGTCCAGGATCGCCCAGACCAGAAATGCACCAAACAGCAATACGTCAATCAACCGCCCATTCACCAAGAGATGTGAAAACGACCAGATGATGGTCGCGTAGAGCATGGGGTGCCTGGTATAGGTACTGATTCTTCCGGGAAAGTATGTTGCGATCAGCAGGGGGAATACCGGGAGCATCAGCAGCATGGTCAGGTGAGTCAACCATGGAAAGACGACATAGAGAACCGTCGATTCGTAGCGGTAGTGACCGTAGCCATAAACCATAAGCACAAATCCGAGGATTGAAACGACAGAATAGCCGATCTTCCACGACACATCGCCGAACTTTGCTGCCATTCGGTTTCGAAATGGTTCGTTA
The DNA here is from genome assembly GCA_035267105.1 of Geopsychrobacteraceae bacterium. Taxonomy (GTDB): domain Bacteria; phylum Desulfobacterota; class Desulfuromonadia; order Desulfuromonadales; family Geopsychrobacteraceae; genus BM509. The sequence continues at coordinate 2,199 of DATFMC010000062.1, read as the reverse complement.
ATGATCGATATGCTGTGCAGGCCGAAGAAAAGTATCAATCCGAGGATAAACAAAAGCATGTGGATTCCTCCAGGGGTAAGCAAGTGGCGTCATCACAACTGTTCCTTTTGGGAAGTCGCCGTTGACGGCTCCCTCATTATCTTAGCAAACGCGGCAACAGGCGCCAGCAGGGGGACAAAAAAGGGGACATTCTATATTCTCCTTGCGGCCGCCCCGTATGGTGTTCAGGATCGACCAGTGAAAACGTCACAATTCCGCTTTGGTCAACTCCCTGATCCAGCGCTTGATCTTCTGGTAATGTGAGCCCTTCCAGTATAGTTGACCACAGCTGCGGCAGAGCTGGAAGGTTTGATAATATCGCGCTGTTTTGGGCTGCAGTCGCTCAATGACTGCTTCTTTTGCTACCGATTGGAGTAAGCCGTTACAGCGGGGACAGCGATATAGAGGACGGATTTTTTTTCTCAACTGGAAGCGTTCCAACACCTCGAGAATCTGTTCAACGACCTGATCGGAGCCGACCAGGTAGCCTTGCTCTATCCGGGCACACTTGAGGATGCCTCGATCGCGGGTCAGAATGACCAACCCTTCCGCCAGCGCCAGGCCGATGATCTGTGAATCGGTGTAGTCGTTGCGATAACGGCAATCGAAACCGAGCAGCCGCAGGCGGCGAGCGAGCTTGCCGAGATGCACGTCGAGTATAAAAATCGGCTCGTCCGGTAGCGGAGGGCTGAGATGAACCACTTCGAGCAGTTCCGGTGTAGCACCGAAAGGGAACACTTCGACCTGATCGGCAGCCTGTATCCGGTAATTGAAATCGACCGAACGACCAGCGACCAGAATCAGATCGATCTCGGTATGCGGTATGCCCAATGCTTCGACCGAATCCTTGACAGTCGGGCTACCATTGAAGCGATAAGTGATTTCCGCATCTCCATTCGTCCCTGTCAACAGCGTTGCCAGGCGGCCGAAAAAGTGGAAATCTGCCTGACCTGCCATAAATCCCTCCCCAAAATGCCGGCGGTTGCGGGTGGGAACCCATTTGCCAGTATCGCTTTTGAGCATCCGCTCCCAGCTGACTCTGCAGCGCTCTGGATTCCCGGCCCAGCTGATATTCAGGTCCTCCTGGTGCGGTCGCTCTATAAACCAACCCAAGTGCTCAGCTAATTTCTCTTCGCTGGTCTCGATGGTCAATTTATCATCCTCTTTGGTCATGCGGATAATGCGTTCGTGGGGAATTTTGGCAAATGCTTTTTTTGCTTCTTTTTCCAGAATTCGCTGATTTCAGCCTCATGTTCCCAAAGATAACTGCCCACCAGGGTGACGATCCCCTCAGAGTCTTTGACGGTGATTTTCAAGCAGGCTGGACAGGTCACTCGTTGCGTCGTTGAAAGAGATTTTAGTTGCTGGTAGAAATCCACATCGGTTGTCCAGCGCTACGATGACAGCATGACAACGGGTACAAAGAGATGACTCTGTGTCCCTTCGTGAGGCAGGAACGGGTCGACATTCTTTCGGGTTATCCGACTTATTTTCCGGTCGACTTCATCTCGCCGGTTTGTATTGAAAGAAGCTCAAGCTCGAAGATCAGGGTGCTGTTCGGGCCAATCCGGGACCCTGCTCCGCCTTCGCCATAAGCCAATCGGGGTGGTATAAAAAGTTGCCATTTCGCACCTTCCTTCATCATCGTAAGAGCCTCCTGCCAACCCTTGATCACCTGATTGACCTGGAATGCCACCGGCTGGTTGCGCCGGTAAGAACTGTCAAACTCTTTTCCGTTGATCAGTGTGCCGCGATAATGAACCGTCACCTGGTCCTCGGGATTCGGGGAAGCCCCGGACCCTTGCTGAAGAACCTTGTATTGCAGTCCGCTGGGCAGGGTCTTCACCTTTGGCAACTGGCTGTTTTTAATCAGGAAGTCCTGGCCTTCCTTGAGGTTTTTCGCCGCCTCTTCCTTGTTTTTCTGATCCTGAGCCGCCGTCACCCTCTTTTGCAGCTCAATCAATGCCTGGCGCATACCTTCTTCTGATAGTGCAGGCTCCTGATTTCCATGAGCATCCTTAAACCCCTGCAGCAGCATTTCCTGGCGGATTTCGATGCCCTGTCTTTTGAAGTCATCCCCCACCTGATAGCCGATGCTGTAGCTGGTCTTGTCCTTCTCATTAGTCAGATCAACTTTTCCGCCGGCCAGACAGATGCCGG
>DATFMC010000061.1:0-3642 GCA_035267105.1 Geopsychrobacteraceae bacterium | reverse complement strand
TGGATGCTCTGGTTCGTGAAGAGCTGAAGCTGGACGCCAATTGGGTGGTCAAGTTAAGGAGGCTGCCAGACACACCGGAAACCTACTATCTGCTCGATCTGATGGCATCTCATGAATTTCAGGAATCGTTGAAAAACTATCTCGATCTTGAACAGCTCAGGAAAAAACTGGTCACCTGGGATCGAGACCTGAATGCCTTTGAAGAGATTATTGAAAAACGGAGCGCGTATTATCAGCCCCTGCTTCCTGAAATTGACAATAAGTTTCGGACTCTCGATTCGCAGATGAGGTTGCGTCTCGAGCAGCGAGAGCATATCGCACAGCGAATGAAGGCAATGCTGATCTCGCCACGTCCCGAGTTTCTTGCCACCTCGCAGGAGCGGATCGCCCTGGAATCGATTGACCGGCTGGAGAGTGCCTTGACACCCGGAGCAACTGCCTCCACTTCCGGTACCAGTGACAGACTGAAACGATTACGTGGTCTGCTGGTCTGGGACATTCACACCGATTATGACCGGCGGCTGACCGAAGCCTTTGTCAATCTGCACGCTCTGGACGCTGACGTCGAAAAGTTAAAACAACAGTACAACAGTTTCGTCCGGATCCGGCAGGCTGCCATGCAAAGCTTTCAAGGCTACGATGATACGCTCCACGCTTTGCGTTTGCGTATTAATAGCGCGAAGGAACAGATTTCGACGATGATGGCCCGTCAGGGTCACATCCTGGAGATCATGGCAGAAAATGAACTGATCAGTCGTCGTGACCGGCTCGAGGAGTTTCAGGTCAAAGCCCGCTTTGCAATGGCGGACAGCTATGACCGTGCGGCCAGAGATCAAGCGCAAGTGAAGGGGGAGAAATGAGCCGATTGCTGTTTTTCCTGTTGATGTTGACTCTGCTTTTAGCTGCCTGCTCTGTTGCCGATAGAAAGGGCACCATAGCCGAGTTGCGCAATGTCGAGATCAAGATCGAGGATGAACAGATCGAGGGCGGGCTTGAAAAGGCGATCAGAAGTTATCAGCATTTTCTCGACGCTGCGGCCGGCTCGGAAATGGTGCCTGAGGCCATCCGCCGTCTGGCAGACCTTAAGGTCGAGAAGGAATACGGTCTGATTGCAGAACAGAATGAGTCGGATCAGCAGCATTCAGAGTGGACGTCTCCGGAACCGGCATCAAACCCCGTCCCGGAGACATTTGTCAAGAAGACTCAAGCTTCCCTGGTCGGAAGTGAAGCTGAAGCAAAGAGTGAGCAGCAGGAACTTGCGAGTTTGTTACCGGAAGAACCACTGCTAGCTGAAGATGCTGCAGTTCAGCCTGTCGATGATCTGGAACGCGCCGGAGCGGTTGAAGCGGTAGAACTCTACCGGAAACTGCTCAGTGAATATCCACACTACGCTCATAACGATCAGGTTCTTTACCAGTTATCCCGTGCCTACGAGGAGCTTGGGCGGATTGAGGAGGCCATGAAGGTCATGAACCGTCTGGTGAAAGAGTATCCCGATTCACGTTACCTCGATGAAGTTCAGTTCCGTCGTGCCGAATACTTCTTCACCCATCGCAGGTTCATGGATGCCGAAGATGCTTACGAAAGCATCGTCAATATTGGCGTCGGATCCTCCTATTATCTCCTGTCGCTCTATAAGTTGGGCTGGACCTTTTATAAACAGGAACTCTACGAAGAGGCACTGCATAGGTTTATTGCCCTGCTCGATTACAAGGTATCGGTCGGCTACGATTTCGAACAGACTGAAGATGACATAGAAGGGAAGCGGGTACGGGACACCTTCCGGGTCGTCAGCCTGAGCTTTTCATATCTTGGCGGCGCCGATTCTGTTGTCGACTATTTTTCCCGGCGGGGCCACCGTGTTTTTGAAGACAGCATCTATGCCCACCTTGCCGAATACTATTTTACCAAGCGCCGGTACAGTGACGCTGTGTCTACCTACGAAGCGTTTATCACTCGTAATCTGTTTCACAAAAAATCGCCTCTCTTCCATATGCGTGTGATCAATATCAACATTGCCGGAGGCTTCCCCAGCCTGGTTATTGAATCGAAAAAGACCTTTGCCACCAATTACGCAATGGACGCCGATTATTGGCAGTATTTCAATCCGGAAGAGCGGCCAGAAGTCCTGAAAGACCTGAAAACAAATCTGGCTGATCTGGCAACGCATTACCATGCCCTCTATCAGAATCCGAAATATGCCGACAAAAAATCGGTGAATTATGCCGAAGCTTTGCACTGGTACCGGGGATATCTTCGTTCCTTCCCGAACGATCTGGAATCACCTTCGGTCAATTACCAGCTCGCCGATCTGTTACTGGAGAGTCGATCCTTTGGTGAGGCTGCAGTGGAATACGAGAAAACAGCCTATGAATACCCGCTTCATATCCAGTCATCAAAAGCTGGCTATGCCGCTGTTTTTTCACTTCGAAAACAGCTCGATCGGGTTAAGAAAAAAAACAGGGATTCGGTCAAGCGTGAAATTGTTCGCAGTTCACTGAAATTTTCAGCGACATTCCCCAAACATGAAAAAGCTGCTCTTGTTCTGGGAGCAGCGGCTGATGATCTTTATGCTCTTGAAGAATTTGAAGCAGCGCTGACAGCGGCACAGGATTTGATTGAAAACTTTCCTGTTGCAGATATGAAAACCAGGCTCTCCGCATGGTTGGTCGCCGCTCATTCCTCCTATGAACTCGAACTCTACAGTCAGGCTGAAACCGCCTATGTGGAGGTTTTGAGCCTACTGCCTGCTGAAGATGCCGAAAGACCTGGCCTGATCGACAACCTTGCGGCATCGATCTATAAACAGGGTGAACAGGCCAGAACAGATGAGGATTATTCTGCGGCTGCTGAACATTTTTTACGGGTCGTCGACATGGCGCCGACCTCGAAAATCAGGCCGACTGCTGAATATGATGCTGCAGCTGCCCTGATGCACCTCAAGGCCTGGAGCAGGGCGGCGACAGTTCTGCTTGGTTTCCGAAACAATTTCCCCGGTCATGAGCTGCAGCACGATGTGACCAAGAAGATAGCCTTTGTCTATCGTGAAAACGGACAGTACGCGCAGGCGGCAGACGAATTCGAGCGTATTGAAGCGGAATCAGATAATGCGGAAGTCCGCCGGGAATCACTGCTGATTGCCGCAGAGTTGCACGAAAAGTCTAACAACATCGAGCGGACGCTGGTGGTCTACCGCCGCTATGTGGATTACTTCCCACGACCGGTGGAAGATAACCTCGAGGCGCGCAGCAAGATCGCTGAAATTCTCAAACAGCAAAATCACGACGCTTACCTGCGTGAACTCAAACAGATTGTAATGATCGATGCCAACGCCGGGGATGAGCGGACTGAACGAACCCTGTCTTTGGCCGCCAGTGCTGCTCTGGTCCTCGCCGAAGTCAGTTATGAGAGCTTCGAAGTGGTCAAACTGGTGAAGCCCTTCGAGGTCAACCTGCGAAAGAAGCAGGTCAGGATGAAGAAGGCCCTGCAGAACTTCGGAAAGCTGCTTGATTACGAGCTCGGAGAAACAACTGCGGCTGCGACCTATTACATGGCTGAGATTTACGGGCATTTCAGCAGATCGCTGATGACCTCAGAGCGGCCGGATGGTTTGAGCCCACTGGAACTGGAAGAGTACGAGCT
>DATFMC010000060.1:0-19491 GCA_035267105.1 Geopsychrobacteraceae bacterium | reverse complement strand
GGTTCCGACTGGAGCCGTATGCGCGCTGTAGGTGACACCGGTTGGCAGAAAGTCGTTGATCTGGATTCCTGACGCCGCGCTTGGTCCGTTGTTGGTAATGGTGACGTTGTAGGTGATTGTATCGCCTTCGTTGGGCGTGCTGAAGTCGACCGTTTTGGTTACGGCGATATCCGCTGCAGGTTTGACATTGCACGTGTCGATGCGCAATTGGTTGGTCAGCGGAATCGGGCTTGTTGCGTCAGCCCGGTCGCTATAAGTGGCCGTGATGATTTCGATCGGGGTGGTTTGCAGGGTGCCGTCATTGTCGGATTCACCTGCGTCGGCAGTTGGCAGGGGACCTACGAAGATCGCCGTGTCGGGGCCGGTTTCGGTCAGGATGATGGAGGATTCAAGATCGCCGCTGGGAGAACTGACCTGAACGGCTACCGTCTCAATTTCCGAATCCGAGGAGTTCAGATCGTCATCCATAACCTTCAGATAAACGGTTGTGCCCGCGAAAAACTCCGTCAGGTCACCGCTGCCATCAGGATTCTGCGCAAAATAGATGCCACCAGTGGTCGGCTGGACACCTGAAGGAAGGACATAGTTAGAGGTGCCGTCGTAAAGAGTGGACCCGGCAACCAGATCGGCATTGAGGACCATGGCATTGTTGGCGCTGCCGACGAAATAGCGGATTGTGGAGCTATCGGTCAGTCCCAGCGAACTTTTGAAGACATCAAATGGGACGAACCAGTCCATGAAGTAGTCACCAGTACCGCCGAAGTTGCTGGTCGGCCCGCCGCTGTCCGTTGACCCGAGGATGCGATAATTGTTGTTGTAGTTCAGGTTCTCTTGCCAGGTAATGATTTCGGCTTTGTCGCTGGCATCGCCCAGGGTGCCCTGGACGGTATTTCGCGCCAGGTACATGATGTCAGGGTTATTGATCCCATCGAGCATGACCATGTATTCGTAGTCGTCAAGGTTCTGATTAGAATCGATCAGAAGGCCCCAGCCGAAAGGTCTTAGTGCACCACTGGCATCCTGTCGCGGATCGGAATCGACCCGGATGCGGAAGTAGATGAAATTCCCGTCGCTGTAAAGAAAGGCCGCTGAATTAGTCGCATCTCCGACGATGTCTCGTGCGTCGTTGCCGATTGCATCGCTTTGCGGGTCGCCCAGGTGATCGTAGCCACGGTAGATTGGATGCCAGTCGCCATCGGGCGGCCACGCCCAAGCACTACTTGTCAGCAGCAGAACAAGAGCACAGCTCAAGCAAATAAAACCTGTAACTTTTCTGAAAGTTTTTTTTAAGTTTTCGGATTTCATTCGTAATTCAGCCCAAATCTGCTGTTCTGTGTGCGTGAAATAGCAACTTGTTTGGTCACAATGCGACAAATGTTGACACCTCTGGTGTCTTCCTGTGTTTTTTTTACAAGGGGCCGATATTAAAAAAGCACCTGCCTAGTCGCCGTGGGCAGGTGCTTTCATTCTCTATATCCGATATGTTCATTATGGGATTGTGAGTATCGACACCTTCTCTTCGGCGGCTAGGCTGACCGAAAAACTTATTTGATTTCGGTCCCTTGGCTCTGCGTCTCCGGGTCGCCCCGGTTTTGCTATTGTCGGAGAAGTTTTTATGGAAAACGTCAAATTGTTATTTTTTTAGTGATGTTCCTATGGCTCATTTAATAAAAAAGATCGATATGTCTGTGCTTTAGAATTATTAGCGGTTTATTATATTTGCATTTCTTATGCCAAATTAATGAGTACTTTGGTGCTCAGATATCGTCCCTGATCATACTATAAGAATTGCTATAAAAAAAGAAAGTAGCCAATGTTAACAGCATTTTATGCGGTATGACGAACATATATCAGAAAGTGATTTCCTCTCTCCATTGACATATTTGTGCGGTTTCTTCCAATGAAGAGAGGAGGCCGCTTTCTAATAAATTCTGATATGGGAAGTTTGAAGTATTTGTGTGTGAGCTGAGGTCCACCTTTTTGTTCTCATGTGCTTTTCAATCATGTCAATTTTCTCTGGAGACGCCTATGGAATGCTGTTCATAGCTGTGCGGTTTGCAGTTGTAAGTACAAAGAGCGTTCTTGTCTGAGGTTTAGTATCGTATTCAGCACAGGTTAGGTTGTGTGCTGTCAAAAACATTTAGTTTGCTGATAGCGTAAAAAAAGCCCCGCCGAATAGTCGGCGGGGCTCAAGTGCATTATGGCACTTGGAATTTTATTGATTAATCCTCACAAAGATCAATTTTGATATCCCAGTTCTTAATGCGCATGGTGCCATTCTGAGCCATGTTCTGCTGCATCTTGAAAGCACGGTCGAACAGTTGCGGTTCGTGACCGATCCCTTTGGCCAAACATTCTTTAGAGGCCATTTCGAGATAATCGTTGAGAATCGGCCTGTACTCAGGGTGAGCACATTTCTCAATGATGAGCTTGGCGCGCTCTTTAGGAGCCACACCACGCAGGTCGGCCAGACCCTGCTCGGTGACCAGAACATCGAGGTCGTGTTCGGTGTGGTCAATGTGTGGAGCCTTCGGCACGACGCAAGTGATCCCCAACGGATCGGTTTTGCTCGGACGGGTCGATGGGCTATGCATGATCTTGAGGAAACCGTTACGCAGGTAGTCGCCGGAACCGCCGAGGCCATTGATCATCCGGGTTCCCCCGACCAAAGTGGAGTTAGCATGAGCATACATGTCAAATTCTACCGGGGTGTTCATAGCGATGACGCCAAGACGACGGATCGGCTCAGGAGCGTTAGCGATGGACAGCGGACGCATGACGACTTTGTCGGCATATTTGTCCCAGTTGTCGAAGAAACGTGGGAAACCCTCGGTTTCCGACAGCGACAGTGAACAGGCTGAAGCGAAGTTCAGGTTGCCACCGTCAATGAAGTCGAGCATGGTGTCCTGCAGGACCTCGGTGTAAACTGACAGATTATGGAAAGGGCCCTTGGCAAGACCGCCAACAACAGCGTTAGCGATGGAGCCAACACCTGATTGCAGCGGCAGCAGGTTCTCAGGCAGACGACCACGCTTCACTTCGTGAGCGAAAAATTCCATGATGTGACCGGCGATCGCTTCGGAGGTGTCGTCCATCTCGGCAAACGCTCGCCCTTTATCACGATTTTTCGACTCGACAACGGCGATAACTTTATCCATATCGCATGGGACGTATGGGGTGCCAATGCGGCTGTCAGCCGAGGTGATCAGGAACGGAGCACGATTTGGTGGCTTCTGCTGCATGTGGATATCGTGCATCCCTTCGAAGGAAGGTTGTCCGGTGTTGACTTCGAGGATGATCTTGTCGCAGAGACCGATCGCTTCGGCAACGATGCCGCAGGAAGAGGTGAGGGCCAGACCGCCGTCTTCGGTGATGGCAGAGACTTCGAAAATACCGATATCGTAGCGACCGTTTTCCGTATAGAAACCGTAGCTGATATCCTGAGCAAAGTGACCGAGGTGCTTATCACCCATGCGGATTTTACCTGCATTGATGCCTTTGGCAATGTTCTTGCCGGTCTGGTAGGGCCAGCGGCGGTCGATCATGTCAAGAGTCGCCCAGCGGTCTTCAGTCTCAGCGCCAACCGAGGCACCAATGAAGAGGTTGAACTTCAACTTGCCTTGCAGGTTATTGGCTTCGACGTGGTCAGCCAGCGCTATTGGTACAGCTTTTGGGTAGCCGGCCGGAGTAAATCCGGACCAGACCAGGTTCTGCCCAGATTTAAAGAACTGAATACAGTCTTGGGGCTTCATAACTTTACTGAGCAGTGACTTACGGCGTACGCGATCTTCTAGTGTTCCGTAATCGGACATTTCTCTCTCCTTCTTGGGAATGGAATCAAAGGCGCATGAAGGCACCCAGTCATAATGCTGCCCGGTTATTCTCCTGATAATATTTCCCCATAAAGATGAACCAGCCGGGTGAATTGTGAAGTTCGCCTTTATTACGTGAACTGTCACTCGGGCATAGGAGTATTCGAATGGGGAGTCATCTTTAAAATAACGTTATATAATCAATCGCGTTTTTTATATAATGCTGTATACCCCAAGTCAAGGGAAAAGACGACGCGGGGCATATAATTATCATTTGTGGTAATTCTATTGCAGGAAGTTTTAGTGTTGCTACTGAGCTAAGGACTGGTCAGGTTGGGATTCTTGGGCTGCTTGACGGTCTCTTCCTGTTGCTGGCAGGGATATCAGGGTGGAGTGAGGTTTTTGTCAAACTTTTTACAAAGATCATAACTTTGCTTTGTTAAAGCATGTTCTATTTTCTGAGTTTCTTTTCTGCTTTTTCGATAAATGGGCTGTTGGGAAAGGTACTCTGCAACCGCTGAAATAGGCCTTGTGCTTTTTGATGATCTTCCAGCTTCACGTGAGCGGATATCAGGTAGAAGTACACTTCGTCCAGGTGTGAGTAGCCGGGGTATTGTTGAGGAATTTCTTCGAGCCGGTTGATTGCTGATTGGTAGTGTTTGGTTCGCAGATAGAAACGACCAACATAGACTTCATGTGCTGCCAGTTGGTTCTTGCAGCGTTGAATCAATGGCCTGATTTCACTCTCATCCTTTTCATCCGGGTAGAGTCTGAGCAGGTCGTTAAACGCGTTAAGGGCATTTTTAGTGTTTGTTTGATCCCGGTCGTAATCAAGAATCTGATGATAGTAAGACATCGCCAACCAATAGGTGGCAGAGGCCCTTCTGGGATCACCGGGGTATTGTCTAATGTAGTCCTCGTAAGCACTCGCCGCTTCCGGGTAGCGTTCGGCGGCATAATAGGTTTCAGCTATTTTCATCTCTGCTAACATGGTCAGTTCAGGGGAATAATAACTCTCGCGGACTTTCTCCCATGAGGCGATGGCGTTGTCGTATAGCCCTTCTTCCAGATATTCTTCCCCTTGTTGAAAATAGAACTCGGCAGTTTTGGGTGGTTTGTCCTTTGCCGCACATGCGGTCAGAAGAAGTCCTGCTATAAAACAGAGGATTAAATGCTTCATGGATTGCTCAACTCCCATCTATAAATAAAGAATGGCAAGAAACTACGGAATCTCAAAGGCTTTGTCAATGTTTCTTGCTGATTGACAGATCGTACTTGTGACACGATAATACAGCACAGGCTGAGGTCAATACTTCAATCGATCAGGTGGGCCGTCATGCAACTCCTTTACATCGTTATTTTGGGCGGATTAGGTTGTGTCTCGCGATATCTGATGTCCGGTTGGACCTATACGTTGGTTGGTAGGGGCTTGCCCTATGGCACACTGGCGGTTAATGTCATAGGGTCGTTTCTGCTCGGCTTGCTGATGGTGATCGGTTTGCGGAGCACCTTGCTCTCCCCGGAGCTGAGAATCGGTCTCACAGTTGGTTTTATGGGTGGTTTTACGACCTTTTCCACCTTCTCTTACGAAACGATGAGACTGTTGGAAGAGGGGAGTTTGTGGCAGGCTGGTGCTAATGTTGTGCTCAATGTATCCATCTGTCTGTTGTTTGTTTTGTTGGGGATGCAACTGGCACGACAATTCTAGGTGAAAGGAGATCGGTGATGGCTGGTCTATCCGGTGAGCAGACACTGATGCGGATTTTCATCGGTGAATCGGATCGTTGGCGTAATCAACCACTCTATGAAGCATTATTGGAGTTATTTCGCACGAAGGGTTTTGCCGGTGCGACTGTTCTCAAAGGGATCGCCGGGTTCGGAGCAAAATCGATTCTGCACACAGATCGGTTATTAAGGTTGTCGAGCGATCTGCCATTAGTTGTCGAGGTCGTTGACAATGAAGAGAAGATTCAGGCGATCCTGCCCCGGCTTGATGAGATGTTGCAGGGTGGAATGGTGACCCTGGAGAAAGCCAGAGTGATTCATTATTCATCCTGACTACAGAATGATTAAATGTTCGAGAATGGAATAGAGATTTATGCTAAAACGTATTGTTGAATTGTTAGCATCACCAGCCAAGACCGAACCCCGCCAGGGAGAGCAGCGTATTGAACTGGCGGCATCTGTGCTCTTGTTGGAGATTGCCCATGCTGACGGAGATTTTCACCAGGATGAGGAGACATTGATCGGGGATCTGCTCGAAAAGCACTTCCATCTGGATCAGGAAACCTCTACCGAGTTGCTGGAATTGGCTCATCAGGTCCGTATGGAAAGTCATGACCTGCATCAATTCACCCGTGAGATCAACAATGGTTTTGATCAGTTGGAAAAAGAAAAAATCATGGAAGCTCTCTGGCGACTGGTTTATGTCGATGGACGGCTGGATCGTTATGAAGAGGCGCTGCTCCGCCAGCTAAGCAGCCTGATCGGTCTGTCGCATCGTCAGATGATCGATGCCAAGCTGAAAGTTCTGGCTCTGATGAAGGACGCTGATTCTTGAAAGCGGGTCTGACCCGGATTGTCGACTGGAGCCACGAGTTATTGGCGCAGGTTGTCAAGCCAGGTGATCTTGTTGTTGATCTGACAGCGGGTAATGGTCATGATACCCTGATGCTTTACCGCCTGGTCGGTGACGCAGGACAGGTCATTGCCTTTGATATACAGACACAGGCCCTGCAAGTGAGCCGAAAACGTTTGCTGGAAGCGGGGGCAACAGTCAAAAGTATAGACGCGGATGGGTTTTTAACTACAGGGCCGGGGGTGACGCTGGTTGCTGCCAGCCACACCGATCCGGGTCGTTATCTTTCTGCTGCTCCGAGGGCTGTCGTAGCAAATCTGGGTTATCTTCCCGGCGGAGACAGAAAAGTCATCACCCGTCCAGAGACAACTCTGGGTGCCTTACGCAAGTCTTGTCGGCTGCTTGCCGACGGTGGTCGCCTGGTTGTCGTTGTCTATCCCGGCCATGATGGGGGACGCGATGAAGCGGAGCTGGTCGATCAATTTTTTCAGCGTCTTTCTGACCTGGAATTTGATGTGCTCTGCTTGCGGGTCAGTAACCGTCCGGCGGCTCCGTACCTGCATGTTGCGGAGAAACGTTTTCGGGCCAAACAAACATAGATGAGCTGGATTTATGGTCAGATTTTTTGAGACATTGGGCGACTACAGCCTTTATTACCTGGAACAGGCGGGACGGATGGGATTGTTCCTGATGGCTTGCCTGTGGCGAATATTCACGCCGCCCTATAAGATTTTTCCTGTGGTGAGCCAGATTAATTTCATCGGCGCCCGTTCCATCTTCGTCATCTTTTTTACCGGTGGCTTTACTGGAATGGTGCTTGCTCTGCAGGGGTATTATACTCTGCGGAAGTTCGGCTCCGAGGGGCTGCTCGGTTCGGCCGTCGCGCTCAGCCTGATTCGTGAACTGGGTCCGGTGCTGGCAGCATTGATGGTGATTGGCAGGGCAGGATCGGCGATTACTGCCGAAATCGGGATTATGCGCAACTCGGAACAGATCGACGCGCTTGAATGCATGGCGATCGACCCCTACCGTTATCTGATGGTTCCCAAATTTATCGCTGCCATTATTTCACTTCCCCTCTTGACGGCGATTTTCGACATGGTCGGAATTCTCGGCGGCTATCTGGTGGGCGTGGCGATGCTCGGTGTAAGCGGCGGCACCTATTTTCAGGGGATGTACAGCAGTGTCGATTGGAACGATATCGAAATGGGGCTGGTCAAGTCGCTGGTGTTCGGTCTGCTGATCGTCTGGATAGCAACCGCCAAGGGGTATTTCCTGCAGAATGAGCGCTCCGGCGGGTTTGGAGCCGAAGGGGTCAGTCGAACCACCACCAGCGCAGTGGTGCTCGCATCGGTGACGGTGCTGGTCTGGGATTACCTGATCAGTGCCATCATGCTATGAGGTGACCCGGGTGGTGGATAACAGCAATAAACAATCTGATTCAGCCCGCATCGCCATAGAACTGTGCGACGTGAAAAAAAACTTCTCTGGGCAGCAGGTGCTGGACGGTGTCAACCTGCAGGTGGAGGAGGGCACGACGACGGTTATTGTCGGCGCCAGTGGTCAGGGCAAGAGCGTTGTGCTTAAACATATGTTGGGCCTGATGAAGCCGGATTCCGGACAGATCAAAGTCTTTGGCCAGGATATCTCACGCACTTCAACCCGTCAGCTAAAAGAAATTCGCAAGGGTTTTGGCGTCCTGTTCCAGAATGTCGCCCTGTTCGATTCCATGACGATCTACGACAATGTGGCTCTGCCATTACGCGAGCGCACCGATGCCAGTGAATCTGAAATTCGGGACAAGGTTGAGGAAAAGCTGGAAATGATGGGATTGCACGAAGTGGATAGCAAGTATCCTGCTCAGGTGTCTGGGGGCATGCAAAAACGGATCGGTCTGGCTCGGGCGCTGGTTCTCGACCCTAAAATCGTATTTTTTGACGAACCGACGACCGGACTTGATGCACTGAAAAGTAATGAAATTTATCGCTTGTTCCATGACACCCAGGCCCGCTTGGGCTATACGGCTGTAATTGTCAGCCACGATGTGCCCAAAATCTTCAAACTTTCCGATCGGGTGGCTTTGCTGGCCGGCGGTGTGATTCAAAGCTCCATCTCTCCCGAAGAGTTTCAGCGTTCGGAAAATCCGCTGATCCGTAACTTCGTCGAGACCACCATGGGGCCGATCTATTCCAGTGAGAGGGAGGAAACCACTCCATTATGAAAAGGTTCAATGTCGAGACTACGGTCGGAATTTTTATGGTGATCGGTTTTATCTGCTTTGCCTGGATGTCGGTCCGGCTCGGTGACGTCAATCTGTTCGCCAACGATACATATACAGTCGAAGCTCGTTTCGATTCGATATCGGGATTGAAAGTCGGAGCGGTCGTCGAAATCTCCGGCGTGCAGGTCGGCAAGGTTGAGTCGATCAGGCTCGAACAGGAATATTATCAAGCCGTTATTGTCATGGAGATCGAGGAAGGTGTTGCTCTGCAGGAGGACAGTATCGCTTCAGTAAGGACTTCCGGTATTATCGGTGACAAGTTCATTAAAATCTCCCCTGGCGGAATGGATGATCTGATTGAGGCCGGAGGGGAAATAGAAGAGACCGAATCTTCAATCAGCCTTGAAGAACTGGTCAGTAAATATATCTTTGAAAAAGAATGACCGATGCGTTCTTTGCTGACTATTACTCTGCTTGCCTCACTTTTCATTTCGTGGTCTCTTCCGGTTGTTGCCGCAGAGGTTATGGTGGAGAAGTCGTCTGTCGAAACTGACGATTTTGATGCCGCCTTCGACGACGATTTCAATGACTTTGATGATCCGCCTGGCGGAAAAGCTCGTCCGTTAATTTCAGATCCATTAGAAGGTTGGAACCGAGGGGTATTCTGGGTCAATGACAAGTTTTATTTCTACCTGGTCAAGCCTGTTGCCAGGGGGTACAGGGTAGTTCCACGGCCGGTTCGCAGGTCAATCGACAACTTCTTTTCTAACCTGGCGACTCCTGTTCGCGCCGTGAATGCGTTGTTGCAATTTAAAATCAAGGACACAGGGACTGAACTGGGCCGGTTGCTGGTTAACACGACGGTCGGTCTGGCAGGATTGTTTGATCCCGCAAAATCTCAACTGGGCTGGGAGAAGAAACAGGAAGATTTCGGCCAGACTCTCGGTTATTACGGAGTTGGCAGTGGATGGTACCTGGTCCTGCCGATCTTTGGCCCTTCAAGTGCTCGGGACGGGTTGGGAATTATCGGCGATTATTTCGTAATTGATCCTCTGAACTACGTCGATCTGAAGCGATGGGAGTATTTCGGCATCAAGTCTTTCGATTATGTCAATTCACTCTCTCTTGACCCTGACAGCTATGAAGGGATCAAGCGGGACTCTCTGGATCCCTACCTTTTTATCCGGGCTGCTTATGCTCAACATCGCTTGGCAAAAATCAATAAATAGAGATATAATTGCTCTAACCTAATATCGATAAATTTTAATTTTGGAGATGTTTGTTGTGATGAAGCGTATTTTTATTCTGTTATTTTTATTCTGTTTGTTTTTCTCGACTTCGCTCTGGGCCTCGTCCGGTCCGACGTTAGAGATTAAAAAAGTTGTGGATGCTGTTCTGAAAGTGCTGAACCAGCCTGATCTCGATTACGCGGGTAAGCGACTAAAGGTCAGCGGAATGGTGCAGAAGTTTATTAATATTGACTCGATTTCTCAAAGAACGCTTGGGGTTCACTGGAAAAGAGCGAGCCCGGAGCAGCAAGCTCGTTTTTCCCGGTTGTTCGTTCAGGTTCTTGAAAATACTTATTTGAACCGTATCGAAGATTATTCCGGTGGGACTGTTGAATATATCAATGAAAGGGTCAAGGAGGACAAAGCGATAGTTGATACTGTCTTTGTCTCAGACAAATTGGAAGTTCCGGTTCAGTATAAAATGGTCCTGCAGCAGGGTGTCTGGCAGATTTATGACGTGGTAATTGAGAATGTCAGTCTGGTCCGGAATTATCGTTCCAGCTACGGGGATATCGTCAGCAGCGAAGGGCTTGAAGGGTTGTTTGTCAGGCTCGAAAGCAAGTTGGCCGAACCAGCCGGTTCCGGGAAAAAAGAATGAGTCAGGAGGTAGCGGATCAATGTACACAACTGAAAGACAACTACCGTTTTTTTCGCTATCTGGATAAGGAAGAGACGGCTGTTGTCACCGGTTATCTGCAGTGTCAGTTTGTCTCCGCTGGACAGGTTCTCTGGAATGAGGGGGATCCCAGCGACCGGGCCGCTTTTGTTGTTGATGGTCGGGTCGAAATAAAAAAACAGACAGAATTTGTCGGCAAGCATGTGATAGTTGGAATTTATGGCCAGGGTTCGATCGTTGGCGAACTCTGTTTGCTCAGCGGTGAGCCACGTGCCGTAACCGCTACCGCCTTGATCGATACGTCGCTGCTGATGTTGTCTCGTAAGCAGTTTGATTTGCTGCTTGAAGAGCACCCTGATCTCGGCGCAAAGCTGCTCAAGGGAATGTTTCTGGCGCTCTCAACACGTCTGCGGAAATCTTTCGAGCGGTTGGCTTCTGTTTTTTAATCTAACGCGCTCAGTAAATAAAAATAGTTAAATAGTTTTATTGCAGAAATAAATCAGGGAGGCCGATTGGCCTCCCTGATTTATTATATGTGACCTGAATCGGAAAAATCCGAATCAGTACCCTTTGAGGTAGTCAATATATTCCGGCAGCCAGAGAGAAATCTGCGGAATATAGGTGATCAGCATCAGGAACACCAGAAGGATAGCAAGCCACGGTAACGCGGCACGAATTACCCAGGTGATACTTTCTCCGGTGATTCCCGAGGTGACGAAAAGGTTGAGGCCGACTGGAGGCGTGATCATGCCGATCTCCATGTTGACGACCATGATGATACCGAGATGAATCGGGTCGATACCGAGCTTGACGGCAATCGGGAAGAGGATCGGGGCCATGATCAGCAGGATCGCTGATGGCTCCATGAAGTTGCCAGCGATCAGCAGGAGAACATTGACTACGATCAGGAAGCCCCAGGCTGGAAGGCCCCAGCCGACGATGATTTCGGCGATATGGTGCGGAATCCTTTCGGTGGTCAGCACGTGAGCAAAAAGCATCGCATTGCCGATAATAAACAGCAGCATGATGGAGACTTTGGATGCGTCCATCAGCACTTTTTTCATGTCTTTATGAACCACCGACTGTGGCAATGCTTTAAGCGATAGCAGCAGGTTGCGGACAACGACCTTCGGTAGACCGTCAGCTTCTTTCTCACGCCACTTAACGCCTTTGAGCGGACCCATGTCCCGGTAGATGAAGATTGCGATGAAAAAGGCATACACAGCAGAAACCGCGGCCGCCTCGGTTGGACTGCAGATACCACCGTAGATGGAACCGAGGACGATCACGATCAACATCAGCCCCCAGATTGCACTGGCACTGGAACGCAGCAGCGCTGGAAAACCGACCCATGGTTGCGCTGGCAGACCTTTGATCCGTGCAACGATGTAAATGACGATCATCAGCATGACGCCCATCATGATGCCCGGAAGGAACCCGGCCATGAAAAGGCGTGCGGCTGATTCTTCAGTCGCCGCGGCATAGACCAGCATGACAATGGAGGGCGGGATCAGGATGCCGAGCGTTCCAGCATTGGTGATGACGCCAGCAGCCATTTGCTTTGGATAGCCGGCTTTGACCATACCTGCGATGACTATGGAGCCGATGGCGGCAACTGTTGCCGGTGAAGAACCGGAGACCGCAGCAAAGATCATGCAGGCGAGAACTGAGGCCATAGCCAGGCCCCCGCGAATCCAGCCGACACAATCTATGGCAAAATTGATAATTCTGGCAGCAACCCCCCCGGTCGACAGAAAGGTCGACGAGAGAATGAAGAAGGGGATCGCCAGCAGGGTATAGTGCTCTGACTGAGACTCAAGTAGCTTCAGGGCAATAGATGCAAGGGAATCGCTGGAAAAGAGCAGAATCGTGGTGATACTGGACAATCCCAGGGCAAAGGCAATCGGCATTCCTGTCAGCAGACAGAGAAGCAGGATGAAAAAGAGTGCAGCGGTGGTCATTCTGGTTTCCCTCCCTGAAGAGCAGCTTTGGTTTCATCAGCAAGGTGCATGCTTTCTTTTGCTTCGTCACTGAGTGTGAAACCTTCATTTTTGCCGGTGAAGACCCCCCAGAGTAGCATCGCGAGTCGTATGGCGATCATGAGCATGCCGATCAGAAGAATGCTGTGGGCAACCCATTTTTGTACTGGCATATCGTCAAGCTCGATGCCGATTTGATGCATTTTTTCGAGGTAGACCCAGGAGCCTTTGATAAAAAGACCGGTGTAGAACAGGCATGCGGTAACGGCGATGCCCCCAATGATCCTCCGGACTTGTGGCGGGAGAATTTTTACCAGTGCATCAACACCGATGTGAGACCCTACTTTAATACCGTAAGAGACTCCGAAGAGAACTAGCCAGGCAGAGAGGTGCAAGGTCAATTCCTGGGCCCACATCAGTCCGGTTCCAAAACCGAAGCGTAAGACCACTTCGAAAAATACCAGCAGGGTCATAACCGCCAAAAGGAAAGCGATAATAAACTCTTCCATGCTGTTAATTATCTTAATAAACATAAAATCCCCTTTGGGAATCGATTCTGGAAATAATTACGGACCCTGTTGCCAGGGTCCGTAACAGCAATCACTTGTTATTTGTTGGATTGAACCGCTGCTTCGATGTAGTCAGGGCCAATAGCGTCTTCGAACTTCTTCCAGACAGGTTTCATTGCTTCAACCCACTGCTGCCGCTCGGCATCGGTCAGCGTGATGATCTCGGAGCGATTGGAGTCGATAATCTTCTGGCGATCCTCAATGGCTTTGTTATCAGACACCTTGTTGCCGAAAGCGATGGCATCGTCTAGGGCTTTTTTGACTTCTGTACGGATGTCGTCCGGCAGGCCCATCCAGAACTCAGCCGAGGTGACAACCAGGTAGTCAAGGACGCCATGGTCGGTTTCGGTAATGTAGGGCTGGACCTCAAAGAATTTTTTCGAATAGATGTTCGACCAGGTATTCTCCTGGCCGTCGATGGCTTTGGTCTGCAGCAAGGTGAAGACCTCGGAGAACGGCTTCTTCAACGGCATGGCGCCAACGGCTTCGTACTGAGCGGCAAGAACGTCGGAGGTCATGATGCGGAATTTTTTGTCCTTGGCATCAGCCGGAACCCGCAACGGATCGTTGGACGAAATCTGCTTCATCCCATTGTGCAGATAGCCGAGACCGATCAGGCCTTTTTTCTTCATCGACATCAGCATCTTCTGGCCAACCGGACCCTTCTGAAATTTTTCTACAGCATCCATGTTTTTGAACAGGAAGGGCAGGTCAAAAATTTGTAAAGAAGAGGTGTACTTTTCGAACTTCGAAAGAGATGGTGCTGCGAGTTGAACATCGCCCAAGAGCATCGCTTCGAGAACCTTGTTATCCCCGAAGAGCTGAGAGTTTGGGAAAACCTCCACAACAACCTTGCCATCCAGGCGCTGGTCAACCAGCTCTTTGAACTTGTTCGCCATCTGGCCTTTGGGGGTGTTTTCAGCGACAACGTGTGAAAACTTGATGACGATGGGTGCTGCGGATGCAGCAGTTACGGACGCGACAAAAGCGATCGCGACCACCAGACTTGCCAGTAAGATCTTGTTCTTTGACATGTGTCTCTCCTTCATTCTATCGAGGGTGTTTACCAATGTTGCCGACATGGCAACAAAATAAAAGGACTGACAGATTCATCCCTACACCAATTGTAAGGATCTGTCGGCTAATTCTTCATAATCGTATCAATTATATGTGATTTTTGTTGACTTCTCGTATTTTGGAAGAAGGTCAGTGCCTTTTTTCTCCAGAGTGTTCTCTCTTTCTGGGGTAACGTGGCTATATCGATCTTCCCATCTTTTTCCAGGTGTTGAAGTGTCTCTTTGTCTGCTTGCTCGGCCAACTCTCTGATGTAGAGTGACGCATCCTCAATTGCGCCGATGATTATGATCTTCAGGTCTTCTGGAAGTTGCGT
Organism: Geopsychrobacteraceae bacterium; assembly: GCA_035267105.1. Lineage (GTDB taxonomy): Bacteria > Desulfobacterota > Desulfuromonadia > Desulfuromonadales > Geopsychrobacteraceae > BM509. The sequence goes on along the minus strand of DATFMC010000060.1, from coordinate 5,037 downwards.
CCAGAACCTTTGATGAGTCAAAAGGGCTGCAGTTGAAAAACTGTGATTTGTCAGTGTTAGAGTGTCGAGAGTTGTCCGGCGTGACAATTTGTCTGTGTCAGTCAGGGTACATTCAACCCAGTCGCCATCATTAGCGGAGCGAACTGCTCTGCTTGCTGTGAAAAACAAGGGCAAGTCGCCCTCAAAAGTTGATATGGACTGCTCTGCCAGAATTTGCCTGGACGCCCCATCCCAAATACTTAGTATCTGCATCTTCTGATCAGGCGCTACTCGTGATATTGATCTTCCAATCTCATTATCAATGACCCGGTGGAGGTGTCGACGATCTTTGAACATAAATGGCAGATCGTAAATTTCCAGCATTGGAAACATGATATCGATGTCGCGAACGTCCAGAAGTGCCAGTTGAAACTGTTTCGTATTCAGTGCATCAAGTATCTGCTGAGTGCTCAACTGCGAGTTGTTGTTTATGGTGAGTTCAATGCGACCGTCAGAGCGTTCCATGATCAATTTTTTTAAATACTCGGTGGCCAGTATTTTGGGCGACTCTACTGGCGCGAGCGGGTTTATTACGATACTGATTGGTTCCGCCAGCCCTGGTGTTATAAGCAGTAGCAAAACAAAGAGTGAGCTGATGAGCCTAAATAGCATATTTAATCAATGACTTTCGTGGCTTTAGTACTTGCTGTTTGAGAGCGATTAAAAAAGTATTTTATTTTAGATGTGATGTATACGAGCAAAGATGATGCCAGTTTTAAAAAGCTGTTTTCTGCGTTTTTTTTTCAGCCAGAGCCCAGTCAGATGCCATTAGGTCTTGCAGGGTATGGGCTAAGTGCAGAAAGCTTGTGGCTGATTATGGCCTGCAGTGGCGAAAATGCGCCATGGCAAGGAGGTGGTGATGTGCTTTGGTAGAACCAAGGTTTGAAGATGGGTCGAATGGTTTTTGCTCTTGAAAGCCATTTAGTGGACGATGTTTTGTTTTTTTTCGTAGATGTGAAACATTGCCTGATGTTGGGAATTCGCAGTTGTTGCTTGACAAGTATGGGGGGCGTGAAGAACGATGCGTGAGGTCTGTTCGCTCAGGAGGTGTTGCTGTGAAGATGCAGGGTGTTTATTCAGCGCCAGCTAAGATTAATCTCTGTCTGCATGTGCTGGGCAGGCGGAGGGATGGGTATCATCGTGTCGCCATGGCTATGCAGCGTGTCGACCTGTGTGACCGAGTCGAGGTTGATATCTGTGAGGGGGCGGGCGTGTCCGTATCCTGCGACGGTGTCGTGCTTGGTTGTGGTGAAGAAAACATCGCAGCGCGAGCTGCACGACTCATTCTGGATGAAAGCGGGATTGATTGTGCTGTGCATCTCACCATCGATAAAAATATTCCCGTTGCTGCCGGATTGGGTGGCGGTTCGTCTGACGCGGCTACCGTGTTGATGGCTCTTGACGGGATGCTCGGATTGGGGCTGGGTAGGGAGCGGCTGATGGAGTTGGGTTTGATGTTGGGGGCTGATGTGCCGTTTTTTGTTTTTGGTGCCCCGGCATGGGCTACGGGCATCGGTGAGCGACTTGATTGTTTGCCGGAACTGCCCCCCTTTTGTTGTCTTCTGGTTCACCCGGGCTTTACCGTTTCCACAGCCTGGGTTTACCAAAGTTTACAGTTGACAATTTCCGACGAAGTGGCTAACCTTCCAAGGTTTTCGGCCGGGGGTATTGACGTATTGATCCGGCAGCTACATAACGATCTGGAGCGCGTGACAGTCCGGGCCCATCCACAGATCGATCACGTCAAGCAGGAACTTCTGAGAAACGGTGCCTTGGGGGCCTTGATGTCCGGGAGCGGAGCAACTGTTTTCGGGGTTTTTGAAGATTTTGATGTTGCTGTCAGGGCAGGTGAGCTCTTGGTCGATCAGTTCGGCTGGAAAACTTTCCCGGTACGACCATTACCATGAATGTTTTCTCACGGACTGGTTTTTCCGGTTGACAGTGCCTGTCTATACAGGTAAAAACTGCGCTGTTTCAGCCAAGATGGCTCCTTGTTGAGGGCCTTTATTCGATATAAGAACAAATCTTAAGTTTATTAAGTTATTGGGGCGTCGCCAAGCGGTAAGGCACCGGATTTTGATTCCGGCATTCCCAGGTTCGATCCCTGGCGCCCCAGCCATTTTTATACTATTGAGCAGCCCTGAAGTTGTGACTGTATACGAGAGAAGGGTTAGGCGATGGCCGAGCCGCCATGGCGTAGCCATATCTGCGTTTCCTGCATCCTGAAAGTGAAGATCTGTGCGCGAATTCAAAATTTTTACCGGTAATTCTAACGAACCTCTGGCCAGAGAAATTTGCAGTCGGCTCGGGGTTGAACTGGGAAAGGCCAAGGTTCGCACCTTCTCTGACGGAGAGGTGATGGTGGAGATTGGCGAGAATGTGCGTGGACGTGATGTCTACGTGATCCAGTCGACTTGCTCACCAGCTAACAACAATTTGATGGAACTTCTGGTTATGGTAGATGCTTTAAAGCGTGCCTCGGCGGCGCAAATTAACGCAGTCGTTCCTTATTTCGGTTACGCACGGCAGGATCGCAAGGTCGCGCCTCGTGCACCGATCTCGGCAAAGCTGGTTGCGGACCTGATCTCGGCTGCAGGTGTCGACAGGTTGCTGACGATGGACCTGCATGCTGGACAGATTCAGGGTTTTTTTGATATCCCTGTTGATCATCTCTATGCTGCTCCGGTTATGCTCAACGCGATTCGTGGCAACTACCCGGAAAATTTGGTAGTCGTGTCGCCGGATGCTGGCGGAACCGAGCGGGCACGTGCATTTGCCAAGAGATTGAATGCTGGTCTGGCGATTATCGATAAGCGGCGAAGCGGACCGAATGTCTCCGAGGTTATGCACATCATTGGTGATGTCAGTGGTAAAGCCTGTGTCATTATCGATGACATGATTGATACAGCAGGGACTCTGTGTACCGCCGCCAACGCTTTGGCCACACAAGGAGCAATCGAGGTCTATGCTTGCGCAACTCACGGGGTCCTTTCCGGGCCAGCTCTGGACCGCATCGACGAAAGTGTTTTAAAAGAGGTCATGGTCACTAATACTATTCCGACAGAAAGTAATGTTAACGCCTGCAAGAAGTTGCGGAGCCTTTCCGTTGGAGATCTGTTGGCTGAGGCTATTCATAGAATTCATAAAGACGAATCGGTCAGTTCTCTATTTGTATAGCGACGATTCGATGTTAGATGGTTAAGAGCAAGATTCCTAAAAGGATGGAGGATAGATAAATGGCACAAGCTGAAATGAATGTAACCCTGCGTGACGCGACAGGCAAAGGTGTTGCCCGTAAATTACGCGCAAATGGTCAGGTTCCTGCCGTTGTTTACGGTAAAGGGATGAAACCCTGTGTAATCTCTTTTGAGCCGAAAGCCCTACAAGATGCCGTCAGTGGTGAGTCAGGCTGGAATACGCTGATTACCTTGAAAGGAGCCGCTGTACTGGAGGGGAAGGTTGTCGTGTTAAAAGACCTCAACCTGCACCCCCTGCGTCGGACCATGGTCAGCGCTGATTTTCATGCGATTGACTTGAGTAAAAAAGTCAACTTCATGGTGCCTGTCGTACCGGTAGGCAAGTCGGCTGGTGAAAAAGAGGGCGGTACTCTGCAGGTGATCAGGCATGAACTGGAAGTCTACTGTTTACCGACCGCTGTACCACAGTCGATTGAGATCGATGTGACTTCCCTGAATATTGGCGACGTTATCCACATCGAAGAGGTCGCAGTTCCTGACGGTACGGAAATTCCGTTTGATGTTAACTTCACGGTTCTCACCGTTAAAGGGATTCAGGAAGAGGAAGAGGACGAAGCTGAAGTTGAAGAGGGCGAAGAGGCTGTTACCGCTGAAGAGCCTGCTGCTCCCGAAGAATAGGTCGGCGCGTTTGAAGCTACTGGTCGGGCTGGGTAATCCTGGGAACAAGTATGTGGGGACCCGGCATAATATAGGTTTTATGGTTGCTGAACGTTTTGCTGAACGGCACCGGATCAGTTTGAAAAAGAAAGGCTATCAGGGGAACTATGGTGTGGGACGTGCTGTCGGTGAAGAGACGACGGTGCTACTCCCACAAACCTTCATGAATCTCTGCGGAGCCAGTGTTAATGCAGCATTTCAATCCCTCGGAGTTACTCCGGGGGATTTGATTGTGGCCTATGATGATCTGGACCTGCCTTTTGGTTCCTTGCGGATACGACCAGAAGGCGGCCACGGTGGCCATAACGGAATACGTGATATCTGTAGTGTTCTGGGACGGAAGGATTTCGTTCGTCTCAGGGTAGGAATAGGGCGACCTGCTCACGGCAACACCACGGGCCATGTTCTCGGACGTTTTGCGGCAGAAGAGATCAGGGACTTGTCAATGGTTATTGAAGCAGCTGCCGATGCAGTTGAGTCAATTTTTGATGACGGGGTACTGAATGCCATGAACAGGTTTAACAAAAATCTGCTGGATTCATAAAACTTTAAGAAAGAGAGGCAAGGAACGGATGGAACTTCAAATGTTTGCTCCCGTCTTGGGAGCGGTCGGGTTTGTGATCGCGATCATATTGTACAAACTGGTCAAGGTACAGCCCGTTGGTAATGATCGGATGAAAGAGATTTCTGAAGACATTTACAACGGCGCTATGGCGTTTTTAAACCGCGAGTACCGTGTGCTGGCAATATTTATCGTGGTGGTTTTCATCCTGATCGCGATGGGTATGAACCTCCAGACGGCTGTTGCTTTTCTGGGTGGTGCCATCTGCTCCATGACCTGTGGTTTCATTGGTATGAAGGCTGCGACTCGCGCCAACGTAAGGACGACCGAGGCTGCTCGTGCCCATGGACAGGCCAAGGCACTTGAGGTCTCCTTTAACGGCGGTGCTGTTATGGGCCTTGCTGTTGCTTCTCTCGGTCTGGTTGGTGTTGGTGTTGCTTATATCTTCTTTGGTGGTGACGTAGAGACGGTTCGGTACATCAATGGTTTCGCAATGGGTGCTTCTTCAATTGCTCTGTTTGC
>DATFMC010000059.1:0-5881 GCA_035267105.1 Geopsychrobacteraceae bacterium | reverse complement strand
TGTCGTAGCGCTTGACGACTGAATGATCGTGGTCACACCGATCCCGACCATCATTCCAACAATACGGTTATTGGTCAGAGACGCCAGGATTTTTCTCATCCGGTCGCCGGCGACCTTCTGCAATCCTTCCGACATGATTTTCATGCCGAGCAGAAACAGTCCGAGCCCTCCCATCAGACCAAAGACAAGATGCTGGCTTATCAAAGTAGACATAAAGATTCTAATCTATCCGCTTGCTGAAAGGGTCAGGTCGCTTGAAGAAGATGAAGGATCAAAGGTATAAATTATTTGCCGCGAAGGCACAGAGAAGATAAAGAACAAACCTTTTTAAAGCAACCGTATCCCGCTGCCGCTATGATGAAGTTTTTACCCGATCCTTATTTTCGCCCGATGGCGGCAAGCAGCATATCCCGATAGTCGGTTTGAGATGTCCGCAGGCGCTCGGAAAAAATTGAAATTATATTTTGCGTCAATTGCAGACAGAGTCGGGGATCCATGTTGGCCAGCTTGTCGTAATCGGCGCGGGACAAAGAGAAAAGAGAGGCTTCCTCGGCGACCCTGGCTGTAGCCGAACGGGAACCGCCGGTAAAAACAGCCATCTCGCCGAAGACATCATCAGGACCGAGTATGGCCATGACCTGCTCATCCCCTTCTGCCAGCATTTTGGAAATTTTAATGGTCCCCCTGACGATCAGGTAGAGAGATTCTCCCTGCATGTTTTCAATAAAAATGGTTGCCCCTTCCGGAACGGTTTTCTGCTTGAACAACGTTCCCAGCGTCTTCAGTTGCTCAGCGCCGAGTTTTTTGAAGAGTGGGCTCCTGTGGAGATCGGCGAGGGTCGTCGCAGCGGCCATAGCGTCCTTACCTTTCAGCAATTCTGTTACTCAAAAGAAGGTTGGTATTGTCAGCACGTTTGATCTGTCACAGAGGTTCAGGGAACATGGAGCGACAGCTTGTTTTCTCCCTGTTCTCAGTGGCTCTGCGGTGAAGCTATCGCATTGCTTGTCAGGTGCGATTCTCATTAAGCAGTCTGATGACAAATATACCAGATTTAATCCATAACAAGGTAGTGCGACATATATTCAAGATAATTATCGGCAGATTGTTTCAATCCGGCCACTTCAGCCTCTGTCAACAGGCGCTTCTGCCTGGCCGGTGAGCCGGTAAACAGCGCTCCGGATGGAACGACCGTGCCGGGGACCACCAGTGCACCGGCAGCGATCATTGTGTCATCTGCGATCTTGACTCCATCCATAATGATCGCCCCCATACCGATCAGACATCGATTGCCGATCTGACAACCGTGAAGGGTCACATTGTGTCCGACCGTGACATCGTCACCGATCAAAGTCGGATGTGTTTTGTGACTGACATGGACCACAGAGCCATCCTGGATATTGGTTCTGGTACCGATCCTGATGAAATTCACATCACCTCGAACCACAACATTAAACCAGATGCTGGAGTGAGCTCCGATAATCACATCGCCGATGATGGCTGCTGTTTCCTCAACGAATGCGGTCGCCGCGACCTGAGGCGCGACACCGCGAAAGGTTTTCAACATGAGGGGCTTTCTCCTTTAGAAACAGCAAAACCCGAGCAGAGTTACACTCGGGCTTTGTAAAAAGATCAGAACTACAAATTATTTGTCAACGCGTTCCCTCAGTTCTTTACCGACCTTGAAAAATGGCAGCTTTTTCGGTTTGACCTCTATCACTTCGCCCGTTTTCGGGTTTCTGCCCATGTAGGCTTTGTAATCTTTGACCATGAAACTGCCAAAGCCACGAATTTCGATTCGATCCTCGTTGATCAAGGCTTCAGCCATGGAATCGAAGACCAGATTAACGATCTGCTCCGATTTCTTATAGGTCAGATTTTTCTTGAGAGATAACGCCTCTACCAGTTCAGACTTGTTCATGTCGCCCCCTGAAGGAAGTTTTTCCAAAGTGGCTTTTGAATTTGAAACTGGAATCAGTATACAACCTAATCAGAGGTTGTCAATTAGAGGCTATAATTTCAATGAGTTGCAGAAATTAATCCTATACCGACAGAAGTGGTTACTCTGGCTGTCTCTGTTTAAAAAGATCAAACTGGAGGCTTCTCGCCCTTTTCGCGAGCTGTTTCGGGGCTCAGATAATGGTAAATGGCGAGAGGGTCCAGATCACTTTCGCTTCACCAACACCGATATTATCCCAGCGATGAGGAAGATGTGACTTGAAGCAAAGGCTGTCTCCAGTCTCCAGAATGTAGGTTTCTCCGGCGATGGTGATTCGAATCTTTCCTGCCACCAGGTAGATCAGCTCGTCACCGGGATGATACATGTTCTGCTGTCCGCTGCCGCCACCCTCCTTGATGGTGCAATAGAAGGACATGAACTGTGGATCACGCAGGCCCGAGGTAAATGACTCGGTCTGCATATTGTTCTCTTCATCGTCGTAGACCGTTTTATCGCGTTCGCCTGGACGGGTATGGACGATTTCGTGTGATGTGGAGACATCCTCAACAAAATAGTTGATGCTCTTGTCGAAAACCATGGCGAGGCGCATCAGGATTTCTACCGACGGGATCGTCAGCCCACGTTCGATACGTGAAATCATATTGGAAGAAACCTGTGACTTCTCCGCCAGAATCTGAATCGTCATATCCCGCTTCAGGCGGATCTCTTTCAGTTTTTTCCCGACAATTTTTTTTACCTGCATACTGAAGTCCTGTTCATGAAAGAATGATGAGGGGTCAGACATTTGGAGGCGGTGAGACAACCCAGAGGACCCGGGTTTTCCCTGGATGGACATTCTTCCATCGGTGAGGAAGGGAGGCTTTGAAGCCGAGGGAGTCTCCGGGGGTCAAACGGTAGTCCTGACCGTCGATGACGAACTCGATGCAACCTTCCAGGACTGTCGCGAACTCTTCACCGGTATGGACCATCCCCCCTTCACCACTGTCGCATCCCCGTTCGAGGACATCGACAAAAACCGAAAAACCTGGATCGCGCAAACCTTGAGTCAGGCTGGCTATCTGGTGTTTGTCTTCGAAAAAGAAAATTGGCGCGCCCTGCCCGACCGGGGTAAAAATAACCGTACTCCCTTTTTCCGCCTCTTCAACAAAATAGCTGAGACTCAATCCGAGGGAATCGGCCAGCTTCATCAGAATTTCAACAGACGGGGTGGTCAGCCCTCGCTCAATCCTGGAAATCATATTGGAGGAGACCGATGACATTACTGATAGTTCCTGAATCGTCTTGTCTCTCTTGAGCCGAGACGCTTTCAGCTTTCTCCCGATCATTTGCTTAACCATTTGGACACCTCATAAAAATAAATAACGATGTTTTATCAGTTCTTATTTATACTGTCAACCTTATATGAGAGGTGATTACAATAAGTGGTAACAGGAGATATTGGCTCATTGTAAACCTTACCTTTGAAGTCGGTTGACAATTGTCGACGAGGTCGATAATCTGCAGCATTAAAGGAGAGAGAGCATGATCAATATCACTGACCATCTTTTGTCGAAACTGCAAGATGGAGCTACTATCAATGAAGATGAGGGCTTGCAGATCCTGAACTCAGAGGGCTCGAATTTCACCAGCCTGATGTCTGGTGCCCAATACCTGCGTGAACAAAGTTTCGGCAATGGCATCGACCTCTGTTCAATCATCAATGCCAAGTCTGGTCGCTGTGCCGAGAACTGCGCCTTTTGCGCGCAATCGTCTCATCATCAGACTGAAACGCCGGTTTACCCTCTCAAGACGGCCGAGGAGATTGTTGCTGGAGCCAGACAGGCCGCCGCGGAAGGGAATCATTGTTACGGTATCGTCACCAGCGGTACCGGTGTTCAATCCGGAGAGGAGTTTGAACGAATCCTCAGCGCGACCCGTGAAATCAAGCAGCTGGGTCTGATCGCTCCCTCTGCTTCTCTCGGCATTCTGACAGATCAACAGGCCAGAATGCTGGCCGATGCCGGATGTGTCACCTATCATCACAACCTGGAAACAGCCCGCTCTTTCTTCCCTGAAATCTGTACCACTCACGATTATCAGGATGATGTTGAAACGGTAAAGCGTGCAAAAGTTGCCGGAATGGAGGTTTGCTGTGGCGGAATTTTCGGGCTGGGTGAATCTCTTGAACAGCGCGTTGAACTGGGGATGACCCTGAGAGAACTGGATGTCGATTCTGTGCCGATCAATTTCCTGAATCCGGTTCCAGGTACCAGGCTGGAACATATGCGACAATTGACGCCGATGGATTGCCTGCGGATCATCACCCTGTTTCGATATCTGTTGCCAGAAAAACGGATTACGGTCTGTGGTGGTCGGGAAACGAACCTGCGGGAGCTGCAATCCTGGATCTTTATGGCTGGAGCCAGCGGCACCATGGTCGGCAATTATCTGACCACCAGCGGTCGTGAGCGGGAAACAGACCTGCAGATGCTCAAAGATACCGAGGTAAAGATCAATGTCTGTCGATAAGCCGCAAGGGCTGTTTGTCACTGGCACAGACACCGGAGTGGGTAAAACCCTGGTCTCGTCGGCCCTGAGCCTTTTTCTGCGTGAAAGAGGGATCGATGTTGGGGTCATGAAACCTGCTGAGACAGGTATTGACGACACCTCACAGTTGGGACCTGACGCTCAACTGTTGCAATGGGCTTCATGCAGTACCGACCCCGCCGAACAGATTTGCCCCTACCGCTTCAAGGCACCGCTGGCTCCGGCAGTGGCCGCCAGCAAAGAACAGGTCAGAATTAACTACAGTGATCTTCTCGATGCCGCCAGAGCGTTGATTGAGCGCCATCAGTTCACCATCATTGAAGGCGCAGGTGGTTTGATGGTGCCTCTGGCGGGTGGATTGCTGATGGCCGATCTGGCCCGGGACCTCAAATTGCCGCTTCTGGTGGTGACCCGGTCCAACCTGGGGACCATCAACCACACCCTGCTGACACTCTTCACCGCTCGTACCATGGAGTTGCCGGTCGCCGGATATCTGATCAACCGTATGCCCGCCGTACCGGGGCTTGCTGAAGAGACGGCACCACACAGCCTGGCCTCGCTGACGACCGAAGACCTGCTCGGTGTGCTGACTCAGGTTGAGGGGAATGATCGAGAAAAGAGTAAAGTCCTGGCAAAAGAATTTGCCGCGTTACCTACACTCCCCTTGTTGAAACAGCATTTGCCTCTGTAACCAGACGGGCTTAAGCTCGCCCACATTACCGACTGGTCTCGGAATCTAACATTTGCTGCCTTTTCCATGATCATCATTACGGTCGAGAATTGATGGTCACAGAATCTGGGAAGCTATCCAGTTCTCCATCATTGACAGTCAGACCAAACACATACGAACCTGGGTCAACAGCTATAAATGAAGGGTTGACGGTATCCCCTCCGGTCAGAGTTACTCCGTTAACACCCGCTACCGTAATGACAGCCCAACTATAAGTGAGAGGATCATTATCCGCATCGGAACTGCGGCTTCCATCCAGAAAAACCAAATCCCCCGTCGCAACATTCTGAGTTGGCCCGGCATCGGCGACCGGTGCCGAATTGATTGTTGCTGCCGTGACACTCACCTGACTTACCGCGCTATCCAGCAATCCGTCATTAACGACCAGATTGATCACGTAGGTTCCGTCAACATCGGCCGTAAAGGTCGGAGCGACGCTGTTTGCCAGGGAAAGACTGGCACTGCTACCGTCAGGGATCGAATTAAAGTTCCAGAGGTAAGTCAAATCATCATTATCGGCATCGCTGCTACCGCTGCCATCCAGAATGACCATCGATCCGGTTGCAACTTCCTGGTCAGGTCCGGCATCGGCGACCGGTGCCGAATTGATTGTTGCTGCCGTGACGCTCACCTGACTTACCGCGCTATCCAGCAATCCGTCATTCACG
>DATFMC010000058.1:0-6076 GCA_035267105.1 Geopsychrobacteraceae bacterium | reverse complement strand
GCAGTTTCTGCCAGTCACTGACCGCGCTAAACTGATCCACAATATTCATCAGGCACTGGTTCCGGGCGGTGTACTGTTGTTGATAATAAAAATCCTGCTGCAGTCCATTCAAGCCTGTATTCCTATGGACAACCTTTTCCGTCAACAGCAGTACACCGCCCGGAACCAGTGCCTGATGAATATTGTGGATCAGTTTAGCGCGGTCAGTGACTGGCAGAAACTGCAAGGTCAGGTTGATGATGACTACCGAAGCATTCTCCAGCGGAACCTGACGGATGTCGTTCTCTTGCAGTTGAACCTGATCGTTGTTGTCGATTGCCGAAAGCCGCCGGGCAAAGGTTTCAAGCATCGGTGCGGAACTGTCCACGGCAATCATCCTGAAATCCTGATCTTTCATCTCCCGGCAGAGAGCTATCCCCAGGTTGCCGTTGGAACAACCTAGGTCATAAATACGGGTCCCCGGCTGATACTTACTGGCCGTGATCTGCGCCTGTCTGAGAATGCTTTCGCGATAAAGAGGAACCGAACGCTCCAGCATGTCATCGAACACCTCAACCACCTGTCGGTTGAATTCAAAGGGGGGGATCGTCTTTTGCGGATCGGCGTATATTTTGTCTTTGGACATTTTTTTCTTCTGCTTATAGGTTTGATTGCTCATCTTGCTGACGAAGCGCAGATTACTCGAAAGCCGATTATTTTACCAGCGGCTTACGCATGCTCATGACTCCCGTCCGGTCATTACCGGTTACAGTAGTTTTTTCCTAATCAGGAAAATTTCTTTATAATAGCGGGGTTATCTTTTGCATGCTAAAATCTGTCGAAGCCGCTCCCTTCTTGCTGACATATATTCCGATATGACGATACTTAACAAATCCATCCTGTTCCTGCTTCTGCTGCTTCCGCTGCAGGTTCAGGCGGCGGACCAACCACCTCTCTCTTTCGCGAACAGCCTTGCCGACGAAGGGGACCACTACCGCGCCATAACTGAGTATAAACGCTTTTTGCACCTCTTTCCCGATGCTCCGCAAGCAGCCCGGGCCAGGCTCTCTCTTGCCCAAAGTCTGATCGCCGGGAAACGCTGGGCCCAGGCTGATCAGGCATTAGAAAAAATGATGGAGAAGGACCGGAACAGCCCGCTGGCCGCTGTCGCCCAACGCACCTACGCTGACATTGCTTTCGAACGTAATGACTATCTTACGGCTCGTGACCGATACCTGTCGCTGCTGCAGAACAGTACCGATCAGAACGATATCGCCCACGCCCGCTACCGGATCGGTTGGACTTTTCTGGAAGAAAACCAGATTGATGCTGCCCGACAGAGCTTCGCCCAGCTGAAACAGGAACGCTCGGCACTGCTGTCCTCAGCCCTGGATGACTATCAACACTTGCCGCAAAAATCTCCCGGACTGGCAGGGGCCATGTCGGCGGTCCTGCCCGGGTCAGGGCAACTCTACACCGGGCGTGCCAAGCAGGCAGGCCTGGCCTTTACACTGAATGCCGCCTTTATCTATGGAGCCATTGAAGCCTACGACAACAAAAACTACACAGTGAGTGCAATTCTGCTTTTCTTTGAACTCGGCTGGTACACGGGAAATATCTACAACGCAGCCAACAATGCGCACAAGTACAACCAACGCCAGCAGGTAAAACAGAAAGGCGAGATGCGCCAACGTTTCGGCCTGAACCTTGGCTGGCAAGGTCGACACCCTGCCTTGCTTGCTGTTCTTCATTTTTGAGCAATGACACAAGCCACCTATAAACGACAGGACATGAACAGATGCATATCGGAGTAATCGGGTCCGGCGCCCTCGGACTCTATTATGGGGCCATGCTGCAGCGCGCAGGGCATCGGGTCTCATTTTTATTACGCAGCGACTATGATGCGATCTCCAGTCAGGGACTGCAGGTCCATTCAATCAATGGAGATTTTGAATTGTCCCGGGTTGAGGGATATCAGTCCGCCGACAGGATTGGCCATGTCGATCTGATCCTCATCGGATTGAAAACGTTTGCCAACCAGCATCTTGTCGAACTGGTCCAACCCCTGGCGGGACCGGACACCGCGATCCTGACCCTGCAGAACGGACTGGGCAATGAAGAACTGCTGGCAGAAACTTTCCCGGCCGAAAAAATTCTCGGCGGCGTAGCATTTCTCTGTAGCAACCGTGGCGAACCAGGACATGTGCACCATCTTGGCGAAGGGCGTATCCGCCTGGGAGAGTTCTGCGGCGGCCTCAGTCCCCGCAGTCAGCAACTGGCAGAAATTTTCAGTCGGGCTGGTGTCCCGTGTGAAGCGGTGGACGATCTGCGCAAAATTCGGTGGGAAAAACTGATCTGGAACATCCCCTTTAATGGTTTGACGGCCCTGACCGATAAGAATGTCACGGAACTGTTGTCACACCCACCGACCCGAGCCCTGGTTCGTGACATTATGGCGGAAGTGGTCGCGGCGGCCAACGCACAACAACTCACTTCACCGATCAACGGCGGCCCCTTCATTGAGCGAATGATTCAGATGACTGAACCGATGCTCGGATACTCTCCCAGTATGATGGTTGATAGAAGAAAAAACCGGCCGCTGGAGCTGGAGGCGATCTATGCCATCCCCCTGAAGATGGCAGCAAAGGCCGGGGTCGGCATGCCACGAACAGAGATGCTTTACAGCCTGCTCGCTCTGGGAGAGAAAGATCCGGATCGGAAATAGCAGGATTCCTGCACTAACGAAAAGAGCCACCAGATCGTCACGATCTGGTGGCTCTTTCCTTTTCTCTCTCGTTCTAATCAGCTTCGCTGGCCGATCATGTCCTCCAGCAAAGCAACACCCTCACCGACATAGGGATCCTCGGCGATACTCTCATCAAGGGTTGGCGGCTCTTTGTTCTCATCGTCCTCTTCACCAGCAGACCCGTCGTCACCCATCGCGCTGTGGGGAGGTATCTCCCCGGTTTTCAGATTCAACAGTCGAACCTCTTCCCGCTCGGATAATACTTTGCTCAACAGCAGCGACTGCTGTGTCTCTTCACGCCGTTGCCTGGCCTTTTCTGCGAGCTCAATAATGTCGCTGAAGGCCTTTTCTGCGTCGATCCGTTTGCTGCTGTTTGCCTGTAGTTTTGCCAGGTCAGCCCCCAGGTCAACACGATCATAAACGACCGGATCGATCTTGTCCCAGGGCAGAGCGTTATCAAGGTGCTTTTCGCCACTCTTCAAACCATCCATCCGTGACGGCAGAACAATATCCGGGGTGACTCCCCGCTCCTGGGTCGATTCTCCGCTGACGCGACAGAACTTCTGGATAGTCACCTTGACGGCACCAAGTGGCATATATTTGTCCATCCCGTTGAACTTCATTTCACGGTCCAGGTTAAGCATCGCCTGAACAGTGCCTTTGCCGTGGGTGTGCTCGTCACCGACGATCAGTGCACGACCATAGTCCTGCAGGGCTCCGGCAAGGATTTCCGATGCCGAGGCGCTGAAGCGATTGACCAGCACCACCATCGGGCCGTCATACTCAATAGAGCTATTGGTGTCATCAAGAACCCGGACCTTCCCTTCACCGTTACGCACCTGAACGACCGGGCCAGACTCAATAAAAAGACCGGTTATCGAAACAGCATCGGAGAGGGCTCCACCGCCATTATTCCGCAGATCAAGGACCAGTCCGGTGATTTTTTCCTTATTCAGCCGTTGCAATTCATCGCGCAGGTCGTCGGTACAGTTGCGTCCTGTTCCGCCATTATAATCACGATAGAAGGATGGGATCTTGATATAGCCAAACGTGTGGCCCGTCTCTTCATCGATTACCGTCGTTCCCTTGACAAAGGTTTCTTCAATCTCTACGACATCGCGAACGATCGGAATCACCATACGGATTCCGTGCGGCTTTTTGACCGTCAAACGAACCTCGGTCCCCTTTTTACCCCGGATGAGACTGACCGCGTCACGCAGCCGGGTGTCGGTAATATCAACCGGATCCGCAGCACCTTCAGCAACCTGCAGGATGAGATCGTCCGCTTCCAGTTGCCCCTGGCGGTAAGCTGCGCTGCCGGGGATAATCCGAACCACCTTGATATAACCATCTTCCTCACTCAGGGTCGCACCGATCCCCTCAAGCGAACCGCTCATCTGGATGTCGAAATCCTCTTTCAGGTTCGGTGCCAGATAATTGGTGTGGGGATCATAGGCCTTGGTGATCGCATTCAGGTAACGATCATAATGATCCTGCTGGGTCTCATCCAGCATCCGGCTGAAGAGGCTTTCGTGACTCTTCTTTACTTTTTCACGGGCTTTCTGCCGCAGCTCTTCCAGAACTTCCGGTTTCGCTTCCAGCAGCTTGCCATCTTCGACACCAACTTCATCTTCATACAGATTAAGGTAACGGACCAAGACCTGGTATTTCAGGATTTTACGCCACAGCTCCTGCTGCTCTTTTTCAGTCGCCGAAAAATCAACCTTTTCAGGGTCCGTTTCCAGAACTTCATCCTTGTCGAGATCGAAGCCCTGCTCGATCAAGGCTGCCGTCAGCAGACGCACTTTTTCAATCCGCTTGTTCAACAGTTCCCGGCCCAGCTCTGGTAACTCGAGCCGACCACGCCTGATTCCATCGTCGATAAATTCGCGATATTTTTTCAGCCGCTCAACGTCACTTTTCAGCAGAAATCTTTTTTGAAAATCAAGCTGCTTCAGATAGAGGTTGAACGCCGCGTGAGAAAATTCATCGTCGACCTTTTTTTGCGTGTAATGGTGTTGGGTCAGCTGTTGCTGCACCATATGTCCAAGCAGGCGCGCCCGGTTGGTATCAAACTCGGGTGTGGTCTTTCCCAAGGAACCTGAAACCGTCAGCAGAACCAACAGCAAGGAGACCAGCAAAAGGCCAGTTCTGTTCATGATAAATCTTAGCATTGAGTCCTCAATAGCCCCGCAGGGTGAAATTTAACGACAGCTGGATTCCGTCATTAGATGTAAAGATTCATATCTATAGTACGACAAACGGAGAGGGCGGGCAATCATCTGAATAACACAGACTTCACCCAGGGGATTAAATCGGAATCCGTTTCTTTTTGCAATAGCTGCGAACCACTGTCTCCGCCTGATTGAGACGAGACAGTTTCATATTTTTAGCCTTGACCAGCATAACATTATCCAGCGGCACCTGAACCTGACGTATTTCCCGCTTAACCTGAGCAAGGCTGTTCATTATAATCTTCAGGTCTGCCGGTGTATATTTCTTCAGCATCGGTGGAGACAAGCTGCTATATGCGTCTGCGATATCCTGCGCCATCTTTTTCGGACTGCCAGTGATTGCCATTGCGCTATCCTGCTGGTAAAGCGGTACCAATCGGCCAGCCCCTTGCCTGAGACAAGCCGACTGGACGTATCTTTCCGCATGGGGGTTAATTTCCCCCTTGACAAAAATCCCGTCTCTTTATATTTTAGCCGCCGTTCTTTCGAGAACGTTAAGGCCCGAACCTACCCCCCCTCCAGGTTCGGGCCTTTTTTTATGATTTTTTTTGCAAGCTCATCATCCACGACACGGCGGACATCGGCAAGACATCACCTTTTCTCAGGGTGATAGATTTCACACTGACAGTCTCCACGGTTTTTGGCATCGACAATCCGCTGCAAAATTAGTGAACACCCCTCGTTGACTATCAGGTCTTTAATAATATCGCTGTTTCGATAATTGAAACAGTAACAAATCAACTTATCCATAAATCCCTCTTTATCTATCAGAGGCGCTCTTTCTCTAAACTTAAGCAGCCCGGCAATGCCTGTGCAATCGACGCGGCGACATAGAGGCAATCACCGCGCAGGCTGCACCTGTTGAGGTTGGCCACGTTTTTCTTTCGCCTGCAGTTTTAAGCCCCCCGAAGCAGCATAGTTGCACATGGAAAGTGCGTCAACGCAAAACCATTTCTGACCGATCTCTTGACCTTGCCTCTTTCCTGCCCTAATCTAGCGTCTCTGTAAAATCACCAGGGGACAGGAGCTTTCCTTGAACACCACACAGGACCTACTGCAATTTATCTTTTCCGGCCTGACCAGCGGGGCGATTTATGCCCTGATTGCGCTCGGTTTC
>DATFMC010000057.1:0-83799 GCA_035267105.1 Geopsychrobacteraceae bacterium | reverse complement strand
TATGAACAACCAGCCCAGCGCGTGATCCGCAAGCAGTTAGAATCAATCGCCACTGACATTGAAGGTGATGTCATGGGCAACCTGATTGCCCGTCTGGATGGCCGTGGTGGACCGAAAGTTATGCTGGCCGGACACTGCGACGAAATCGGGTTCATGGTGCAGTATGTCGACGATGAGGGATTTATCTTTTTCGGCGCCATCGGCGGTGTCGATCCCCATTTATCGCCAGGGCAGCGGATTCAGATTCATACTGAGAATGGTCCTCTCTTCGGCGTAATCGGCAAAAAAGCGATCCATCTGATTGAAGCGAAAGATCGTGAAACAGTGATCAAGCTGAATGAGCAGTTTATAGATATCGGTTGCAGCACGCGCGCCGAAGTAGAAAATCTGGTGAAAATCGGCGATCCGGTCACCTTTGCCGTCGGAGTTGAAAGGCTGCAGGGTGATCGGGCCACTTCGCGAGCTTTTGACGACAAGATGGGCGCTTTTATTGTGACTCAGGCGTTCAAGCAGATTCAGATTGCAGGGGAGGCGGACGCAGAGGTTTTTGCAGTCTCCACCGTTCAGGAAGAGGTCGGTCTGCGTGGGGCCTCAACCAGCACTTATGGGGTCAACCCGGACGTCGGTATTGTCGTTGAAGTCACTCATGCCACGGACTGCCCCGGTGTAGAGCAGAAGGGGATCGGCCGGGTCGAGGTCGGCAAAGGGCCGGTCATTGCACGCGGAGCCAATATGAATCCAATTCTCTTCGACCTGATTATGCAGACTGCCAAGGACGAAAAAATTCCGGTTCAGGTGATTGGCGTTCCTCGAGCCACCGGAACTGACGCCAACGTCATGCAGCTTTCACGCGGTGGAGTTGCCACGGCCCTGGTCGGTATCCCGCTTCGCTATATGCATACACCGGTTGAGGTCTTGTCTTTGACTGATCTGGAGAACAGTATCAAGCTTTTGACCGCTGTAGTGAGGAACATTAACAGAGGACAGTCGTTTATCCCTTCGTGATCTGCAGATGGTGCAACCTGAGATTCAAAGACTGTTGTCATACACATCGGTACGCTGTGTAGATGCGTAAGTGTCTAAAATGCAACAATTATCTCCTTTGTGTGGTTAGCTGACCACATGAGTCATAGTTATTTTCCTACCGTTTTAGTAATATTAAATAGTTACAGGATTGGCACATCGTGTGCAGAAGTTGTTGCTATTCAGGCGATCGGTATAGCAAGAGTGTGTGTTGAGTGTCGAATGCCTGCCACGATAATCAAGAGAAAGGACTATCGTCCCTAATAGGTAACACTAAAACTTAATATATTGTCTCCGATAAGGGCAAAGCCAGGGAAATCTGGCGACGCAAAGCCACGGGTCCTCACAGTCAGGATAGCCGGGTTGCCGAAGAGAGTGTTCGCCAAGCTTTTTGCCCTTCATCTTCATCCCGCATAAACAAGCGCTCACCTTCGGTAACGAGGTGAGCGCTTTTTTGTCCTGTCATTTTACGTAGCGCACACTACCACGTCGCAAATTGTCAAAGTGACTTGTTGTCACTTGAACCAACTAGACAGGAGTTAGTTTATGGGAAGCATAAAAGGAATTTTTGGTCTGTTCGCGTTGTTGCTGGTTGTCTCTCTGGCCGGCTGTAGCTCAGAGCAAGTGGAGAGGTATTCTTCAACCGGTAGCGCCAGCGGAATCGCGGTCGATCCGTATATTGTTGGTGCGAAGTTTCAAGAAATCGCTGCCGACGGGGTAACCGTTTTGCAGCGGGAATCGATGCCTTCTGATGAGCGGGGAGTTTTTATCTTTCCAAAACCTCTGACTCAGGGATCGATGATCGTCATGAAGGTCGGCAGCCAGGGGATTCATGAAGGAGCTAATTATGAAGGACTGCTGAAGAGACGCATCGGCGCTGGTGCCCCTGGTGGAGTCGTCTCTCCCCTGACGACACTGTTGGCGAATGGAGTTGATGAGACTGAGCTTGTCGAAATTCTCGCCAGTGCTGGTCTGAATCTGAACGAAGAAGATCTTTATAAAAACCCCATGGAAGAGATCGAGCAGATGGGTGCTTTGATTGGCGACCAACACCTCACACTGCTGCAAGCCAATATGGCTGTCAATCAATTCATGGTCGCTCAGGAGCGCTTCGATATCGACAAGACCGATCTGGACGATTACGACCAGTCACGACTGTTTAACGCCTTCGTTAAGGCGAACCAGGATATGCTCAGTGTTGATGAGTTTTCGCGGATCAAAGAAGGGCTCGGGAACCGGGTGGATAACAACAGCCCGCTTGCCCCGGGCGATTTGATTCGTTCTGTCGTTGATACCATGCGTAATGTTGTTGAGGAGGTCAAGCAGGACCGCAAAAACGGAACTCTCGATCCAGGCGTTATCAATACAAGGGTTCAGACTGCAAGCCAAGTTGCTGTCGAAAAGGTTGTCGCATTCTATCTTGAGCGAGTCGGCAACGAGACACCCCCGCAGGAAATTGATGGTGCAACCGTCTATGCAACAGATTGTGCAGGTTGTCATAACATCGGTTCCGGTGGAATAATGGACCTGAGCGGGAAAGGAACCGCCGTTATCGAAAAGATCGGAGCAGGGCACAAGGGGAAAAACCTTGATGCTGAACATCTTCAAGCTTTGGTTGCCTATGTTAATGCTAACGTCGAGCCTCCTGCCCCTGAGCCTAACCCTGATCCAACCCCTGATGGCCAGGCTCTTTACGATACACAATGCGCAGGTTGCCACAAACTGGGGGCGTATGATGCAAGCGGGTCCGCAACCGATCTTGGCGGCCGTGAAGCACTGGTCACCGGAAAGTTGAATATGGGGCACATGGGAACCACTCTCTCCACGGCAGAAATAACAGCATTGGTCGATTGGGTGTCACTGAACCCTGCTGTTGTAGACCCGACACCAGAACCAACTCCCGAACCGAACCAGCCGCCGAACGGTATCGCTCTATATGAAAGCGAATGCCATACCTGTCATGGTCCTCTGGAAAGTAACAATATCAACGACATAAGTGCTGCAGGAATAGAGCAGGCTATCAGCGCCAACCTTGGAGGTATGGGGATGCTGATTCTGTCCGCCGAAGAGATTCAGGCTATTGCTGACAGTCTTCCAACACCCACACCGACCCCTGATCCCGATCCGATCCCGGTTCCGGTAAGTGGTCAAGCAAGCTACGATGGTAAATGCGCTGGATGTCACATTCTGGGTGACTATGATACCGCAGGCTTTGCGCCTGAAATTGGTGGCGCAGGAAACCTGGTGATCAGCATGATTGAAGCAGGTCACAAGTCAATCAGTATGAGTGCTGAAGAGTTAAACGCGCTAGCTGACTGGGCCGATGCAAACCCCGCACCTGTCGTTATTCCAGATCCGACTCCGGTCCCGGTGAATGGACAGGCGCTCTACGATGGTAAATGCGCTGGTTGTCACATTCTGGGCGACTATGATACCGCAGGTTATGCGCCAGAGCTTGGTGGCGCTGGAAACCTGGTGATCACGACAATCGAAGCAGGTCATCAGTCGATCAGCATGACAGCAGAGGAATTAAACGCATTGGCTGACTGGGCCGACGCAAATCCTGCGCCAGTTATTGTCCCTGACCCGACCCCGGTTCCGGTAAACGGACAGACACTTTATGATAACAATTGCGGCGGGTGTCACTCAGTCAACGCATATGACGCAACAGGTGCACCTGATCTGGCCAGCACCGGGGATCTGATTGCTCCCAAATTAGCTGCAGGACATAAAGGGTTTGTCTTAACCACAGAAGAAGAAGTGGCTCTGGCCGATTTCCTGAATCAGTATCAAGCTGTTGCAACTGGTCCTGACTACAGCGATTGCACCGCCTGTCATGCCCAACCGCCCAATGGTGGTTCTTTCCCGAACACGGCAGGTGCGCATGCCGTTCATACTTCACTGGCAGGAATTGGCTCTGATTGCAGTACCTGTCATAGCGGGACCACTCATGATGATTTTGTTGATGTTTCTTTCGCAGAAGCTTTCAACGCCCAAAGTGGATCAGCCACAATGAACAGCGACGGAACCTGTTCAACGGTAAGCTGCCATGGTGGCAAAACAACCCCAGACTGGTTCAATGGCAGCATCTCGGTGAATACACAGTGTACTTCCTGTCATGCCCGGACTACCAGTCAGTACAACGGTTACATTTCCGGAGAACACGGAAAACACAGGAACTACTCCTGCACGGTATGTCACAACACAGCAAAACTGGAAAACGGGCACTTCAATAGTCTGTCTACCAGCAATTTCGAACAAAGCCCTGCCAGCACCATTGGCGGAGGTTCGACCAGAGTCGGCAGTTATTCAAATGGCTCTTGTTCAAGCGTTGGGTGCCACGGCTCAGAAAGATGGTAACGGATAGTTCTAGAATCTGTTGAGTCATGAAAGGAGCGTCTTCGGGCGCTCCTTTTAGTTTATTACGGTAACCTTCTTTCTAAAGCTTTTGAATCGCTATAAGATGATTGCTAAGAAAAAGATCACGATACAAACAGGACGATGCCGGTCGATGCCAGGAGAGGTCCTCTTTTTCGCTAAAATAATACACAGCCCGACAGCATAAATGTTCAACCCGGGACGGAGTCAAGACAGCTTTCGCTCTGTTATAAACGACAAGGCAGTCTGGGACTTGACTTGCTTTGCGGGATTGTTTTTAATGTTGGGCTCTGAAGTACGCAGGTAGTCTGTTCTTCAGGGCCTTTTCATATCTCATATCTTTTAAGAACGGGGAAATCTATGACAGTTTATCGTTCAGCGACATCGACCCAGGGGCGAAAAATGGCTGGGGCTCGTTCTCTGTGGCGCGCAACCGGAGTGGCAGGTGAAGATTTCGGCAAGCCGGTCATTGGCGTGGTTAACTCTTTCACCCAGTTTGTTCCAGGACATGTCCATTTGAAGGATATGGGCCAGTTGGTCTGCCGCGAGATAGAAAAAGCTGGCGGTATCGCTAAAGAATTCAATACGATTGCCATTTGTGACGGGATCGCTATGGGGCACGGGGGGATGCTCTATTCTCTCCCTTCCCGTGAACTGATTGCAGACTCCGTAGAGTACATGGCCAATGCTCACTGCGTTGATGCTCTGGTCTGTATCTCCAACTGTGACAAGATTACCCCGGCGATGCTCAATGCCTCCCTGCGGCTGAATATCCCGGCCATTTTTGTCTCCGGCGGTCCGATGGAGGCGGGAAAAGTTCTGCTGGAGGGCAAAGACAAGCGGCTCGATCTGGTTGACGCCATGGTTATGGCGGCCGATGATACGGTCAGTGATGCAAGCTGTGATGTCGTTGAGCGTTCCGCGTGTCCGACTTGCGGATCCTGCTCCGGGATGTTTACCGCCAACTCGATGAATTGTCTGACCGAGGCTCTCGGCATGAGTCTGCCGGGCAATGGTTCGCTGCTGGCAACCCATGCCAAGCGGAAGGATCTGTTCCTTGAAGCGGGGAAACGGATCGTTGAGATTACCAAGGCGTGCTATGAGCAGGGAGAGGATCGCTACCGTCCCCGCTGTATCGCCAGCTTTGATGCGTTCTGTAATGCCATGACCCTCGATATCGCCATGGGCGGATCAACCAATACGGTTCTTCATCTGTTGGCAGCGGCGCAGGAGGCTGGTGTCGATTTTACCATGGAGAATATCGATCAGCTTTCGCACAAGGTTCCCAACCTTTGTAAAGTGGCCCCCTCGACTCCCGATTATCACATGGAAGATGTTCATCACGCAGGTGGTGTTATCGGAATCCTCGGCGAACTTAAGCGGGCAGGCTTGGTCAGGACCGAGGCGTTGACCGTGCATTCTGACACCATCGGCGCAGCGATTGAAGAATGGGATATTGCAGGGACTCCAACCGAGGCTGCCAAAAAGAGATATCTCGCTGCTCCTGGCGGTGTACCGACTCTGGAGCCATTCTCTCAATCCCGCGATTGGGACAGTCCCGATCTTGATCGTGAGGCCGGCTGTATTCGTAATAAAGAACATGCCTTCAGTCAGGACGGCGGCCTCGCTGTTCTGTCCGGCAATCTGGCCCCCGCCGGATGTATTGTCAAGACGGCTGGCGTTGATGAGTCGTGCCTGATCTTTTCTGGTCCGGCGCGGGTTTTTGAAAGCCAGGAAGAAGCGGTTGACGCCATCCTTGCTGATCATGTCAAGTCCGGGGATGTCGTGGTGATTCGCTACGAAGGGCCAAAGGGTGGGCCGGGGATGCAGGAGATGCTTTATCCCACTTCATATCTCAAATCGAAAGGTCTTGGCAAGGCTTGTGCCCTGATTACTGATGGACGCTTCTCAGGCGGAACTTCAGGTCTGTCGATCGGTCATGTTTCACCGGAAGCAGCAGGTGGTGGAGCCATCGGGCTGATCGAGGAGGGGGATATCATCAACATAGATATCCCGCAGCGCGCAATCAATGTCGATATCACTGATGCCGAACTGGACAAGCGTCGCATCGCGATGGACTCCAGAGGCTCTGCAGCCTGGCGGCCGGCAAACCGCGATCGTCAGGTCAGTGCGGCGTTAAAGGTTTACGCATCAATGGCTACCAGCGCCGACAAAGGCGCTGTCCGCGATCTGAGCAAGTTGTAGGATTGGATCTGACAGAATGAAACAACGTGGGCCGTCGAATTTAAGACGGCCCGCGTTGTTTTTTCAACGAATAGACTGCAGAGAAAAAAACATGGAGCTTCCTTGATTTCCGAAACCTGGCTTCTGCAACTCTTCTTTTTTCCCTTTCTCCTTTTACAATTTTTTGTCATATACTGACTGCCACCTGCAATCGATCCGGGAGGGTGCGCATGTCCGCCAAACGTGGTCCAGGAAAACCGGCTAAAAAATATAGTCAGGCTGCTCGTCTGCACGATGTGATTCGTATTCTGGAGGTCCGCTACGGGGCGACTATTGAGGAGTTGGTGGAAGAATGCGAGGTGACGCGACGGACTGTCTATCGTGATCTTGAGGCGATAGTTGAAGCGGGCTACCCGCTGGTCAATGAACGACAGGATGATGGGACAACCCTCTATCGTTTTGTGACTGGTTACAAAAAATTGCCACCGATCACCTTTTCTCTAGATGAATTAATGACCCTCTACCTTTGTCGGGGGCAGTTGGAGTTTTTACACGGTACCCCGTTTCAGGACGACCTTGACGCGATCTTCAACCGCCTCAGGTCGAGCCTGCCTCCGCGTAGCGTAGCTCACCTGGAAAGGATTGCAGAGGCCGGTGCGCCCCGATTTCAGGGGTACAAGGATTACACGCCGAAACGCCAGATGTTGGCCGAGCTGCGCCAGGCTCTTTTGATGCAGCAACAATGTCGCATCCTTTATGCTCCGCCGCGCCGTGAGGCAGAAGAGTACCTGTGTGATCCCTACACGCTGCTCTTTTACAAGAATGCTCTCTATCTCGGTCTCTATGCACATAATCGGAAGGCGCTACGACTGTTTTTGATTGACCGTATCGAGTCGATCGAGGTGCTCTCGGAGAGGTTTGAGGTTCCTGAAGATTATAATGTTGATCAGCTGACAGGGGGCGCGTTCGGGTTGATCGACGAAGGACCGATCCGCGATGTTGAACTGTTGTTCGCTCCGCAGGTTGCTCATCTGATCCGTGAAAGGTTCTGGCACCCTCGGCAGACCCTGGAACCGCAATCTGACGGTTCTGTCAAGTTGTGTTTCAGCGCTGCCGGGGATACGGAAATTCTGTCCTGGATCTATTCCTTTATCCCTCACGTCAAGGTTTTGGCCCCGTATAGTCTGAAAATGCAATTTTCAGACGCCCTGAGGGAAAGCCTTAATAACGCCGGATAAACAGCAGAAATGTCTGTCCATGGAATGTCGTCAGACTCTATTTGTTTTCATTGTGTAATATTCTGTCACACCCCTCCTTATACTGCAGGATAGATAATCAACCCAAGCCAAGGAGGGCATATGGTCAGTTTATCTTCTGTCTCAGGGAGCGGAGCTTCTCTCTATCTTGAAATCCGGCAGATTGAACTGCAGGGTGCGCACTCAGATGCAAGTTATCAAATCAATGGAATGGTTGGCGATAGCTGTGATGAAGCTCTGATTTATGTCGAGTTGGGGAGTTCGCCAAGGGTGGAGATTGTCCCGATCTGTAACGAAGACGGCTCCGGTGACACTCTTGATGAACGGATCGGTTCCAGTGAATTAAAAAGACTGATCTTTGAGGCTTTGGCGCAGATCTATTTCTGTCTTGAACCAGTACCAGGTCATCAGGTTCCAGATCGGGTGGTCGGATATGCTGATGGCGGACGGTTGTTTCGTTTGCCCGAGGCAGACATGCCATCCTTTTCAGTTCACCGGATCGCAGAGGATGGACCATTCTGGCAGGCTGCGTAAACCGATGCGTTGCATTTGAGGGATTGCTAAGGTACAAAGAAGCGACGTTTGAGGCTCCGCCTGTTCCTGCTTGCCCTTTTGCACCGACCGAGGTAAATGATGCGCCAACTGGTTCTGGCTTCCACCAGCCCTTATAGAGCACAATTGCTTAGACAGCTCCGGTATCCGTTTTTGATCGCTGCTCCACACTTCGAAGAACGGATCGATCCTTCTGTGGCACCTGAACTTCTGGTCCGGCACCTGGCTTTGGGCAAAGCTGAAAGCTTGCGCGAGACCTTTCCTGACGCTCTGGTGATCGGTTCTGATCAGGTATTTGTCGATCAGCGGGGACGTTCTCTTGGTAAGCCAGGAAATGCGGAGGCGGCAGAAGCACAACTTCGACAGATGGCTGGCCGGACCCATACCTTTTATACCGGGCTCGCCTTGGTCGATAATCGTGATGGTAATTGTCAATCTGACTTTGAGGCTTTTTCTGTGACTTTGAGAAAATTGACCGATGCGCAGATCGCCAACTATGTCCGGCGTGAAAGTCCAATTCATTGTGCCGGTTCATTTATGATTGAGGGGCTGGGAATTGCGTTAATGGAAAAAATGGAAGGGGATGACTACAACAGCCTGATCGGTCTACCGCTGATTAAACTGGTGACCATGCTGGAGCAGTTCGGGGTGAAAATTCTCGAAGGTCAAAAATGATCCTATATTCAAGTTTATGGTTCTTCTGAAATTGATAAGTAGCTAAACCACTGCCGTTTTTTGTCAATGTGTGGCGATATCGCCATGCCCCTTTTCCCGCGCGAAATCGTCTGCCAATGATAACAGCGACTTGTCGATCTGGCATGTGGTATGCATATTCTATGTAGTAGCCGCTGGGGCATCTGGAGAAATCAATGGCTTCGCGGCTCAAAATCAAATAAATATCTCCGATAAGGGCAAAACCAGAGAAATCTGGCGACGCAAAGCCACGGGTCCTCACAGTCAGGATAGCCGGGTTGCCGAAGAGAGTGTTCGCCAGCTTTTGCCCTGTATTTTACCGCGAAAAAAGCGCTCACCTTCGGTACGGAAGTGAGCGCTTTTTCTTTGTTCAGGCTTGTTTCAGGGTTCTTTAACACGGTGCGTGAGCAGAAATAACGATCAGGAGCCAGCATTATGCAGTAGATAGTATCAAATAAATATCTCCGATAAGGGCAAAACCAGAGAGATCTGGTGACGCAAAACCACGGGTCCTCACAGTCAGGATAGCCGGGTTGCCGAAGAGAGTGTTCGCCAGCTTTTGCCCTGTTAATCCTCCCGCAATCCAAAGCGCTCACCTTCGGTAATGAAGTGAGCGCTTTTTTGCCCTGACAGTTGAATCAGTGCAGTCAGTCAATTTTGTAGCGGGAGAAAAATATGGGTTATTTATTAAAAAAAGTCACTCTACTTACAGTTCTTCTCACCCTGATCCTTTCAGGGTTTGCCAGTGCCAAGACGATAACCTTGGCTTGGAATCCGAGTGTGGATGCAAGTGTCACAGGTTATAAGATCTATTATCAGTCCGATTCTGCTGCAGTCCCTCTCAATGGTAGCGGAGCCAATGAGGGTGCTTCCCCGATAGATGTCGGTACGTCTCTCAGTTCAAGCCTGACCGGATTGTCTGATAGTCAGGTCCACTATATCGCCGTGACAGCTTACGATGCGACAGGAGATGAGAGTGTTTACTCAAATGTTGTTCAGAGTGCTGTCGTTGTGCCAACCAACCACGCACCTGTCCTTGCGGCTATAGGCAGTAAGAGCATTGTCGAAAAGACAAACCTTGTTTTTTCTGTCAACGCCAGTGACTCAGATGGCGATAGCCTGACCTACAGTGCTTCCAGTCTGCCAGGCGGGGCAACCTTTAACAGTACAACACGGACGTTCAACTGGACACCAACCAGCACTCAGGCCGGTAACTACGTCGTTACCTTCACGGCCAGTGATGGCAAACTGAGTGATTCAAAAATGGTTGCCATTAACGTCAGCAATCTGAATCAGCCGCCAATTTTATCTGCGATAGCAGATAAGAGCATCACAGAAGGCACTCCTCTCGGTTTTGCTCTGAATGCCAGTGATCCTGACGGCGATAGCCTGACCTACGCTGCCTCCGGTCTGCCAGGCGGGGCAACTTTTAATAACGCAACCCGGACGTTCAGTTGGACTCCTGACAGTTCTCAGGCCGGTATGTACAATGTGACCTTCAGGGTTTCTGACGGATATTTGAGCGATTCGACATCAGTGACAATCAATGTTGTAGACGTGAACCTGGCCCCAGTGCTTGCGAACATCGGTAACAAGACTGTGGTTGAAAACTCAACGTTGACCTTCTTTCTGCATGGCAGTGATCCCGATGGCGACAACCTGAACTATAGTGTTCTTAATCTGCCGAATGGTGCGGCTTTTAATGGTGCGACGAAAACCTTCACCTGGCTGCCGGACAGCAACCAGGCTGGTCACTATGACGTGGCTTTCACTGTCAGTGATGGACATTTGAGTGACACAGAAATCGTGACGATCGCTGTTGTGGATAATTCTCTTCTCGACTCTGACGGCGATGGCGTTTTCGATCAGCAGGACGCCTTCCCTGATGATGCCTCTGAGTGGATCGATACAGATCAGGATGGACTTGGCAACAATGCCGATTCTGATGACGATAATGATGGGATCCCCGATCAGGCCGACAGCTCCCCGTTGGACCCCACTCGGAGTGACTGGATCATAGCTGCAACGATGAGCGATGGCGGCTCTGTCTCACCCGCCGGAGTTAGCCTGCTCGATTACGGTGGGTCACAGCTCTATGTGATGAGCGCCAATGCAGGTTTCTATCTCAGCGATGTTGTCGTGGATGGAACCTCAGTTGGTCCTGTTGAGCAGTACGCATTCGTTGCGGTCGAAAGTCATCACACCATTGAAGCTTTTTTCCGTCCCACATTGAATAGTTTGAGTCTGGTTCCTGATGAAGCCGGGTTGCCGGGTGTCGACCGGCTCGATGGTGGCGACGATTCCAGTAACTATGTTGACGGAATCCCCAAAAGTGATCTCTTCTACGTATTTCGAGTTGTGCTACAGGCTGCTTCAGGCGCTGAGTTGCCGGATGTTGTCCTTTCGTTGAATGGCTATGCCTACCTGATGAATCACGAATCGGGTGACGTTGCTTCAGGTGCCACCTACGAATATACAACCCGACTTGGGCCAGCATCGACGCAGCGTTTTCATTTTGAAACCAGAGATAGCGCGGGAAATGTTTTATCCAGAATCCCGGAAGGTTCTGAGTTGGATGCGCCTCAGATTGAGTTGTTGAACGGAAGAAATATCGTCGGGGTTCCGGGGAATATCGCCAACGAACAACTGAACAGTCTTGAGGCGTTTGGCTCATCTTTGTCTTTTCGCTGGATCCCCGACGAGAAGAAATTCGGAAGTTACGAGCGTGTCGATATTGGTGGTCCTGTTACAAGCGGAGAGGGTTACATCGTCAAACGGACCACCGCGCAGTTTCTGCCCTCCATCGATTATTTAGGTGAAAACCCCGCAACGACTTATGAAATCCCGGTTAAGTCCGGGTGGAACCTGATTGCAAACCCTTATGGTGGAAACGTCTCTCTTTCTGACATTCAGGTTAAAAGCGGATCCACTTCAGCCCTGTCTTGGGAAAGTGCTGTTGCCAACCGGCAAGTCGTGGATGGCCTCTATTATTACGCCGGAAAGGATTGGGGCCGTAAAAATATATTTGAAAGTGGTGACAGCGACCGGGGAACGGTTCTCGTCCCCCGGATCGGATACTGGGTTTATATCAATGCGACAACTGAACCTGTTTCTCTTGTCGTCCCCAAGCCGCAGCAGTAGGAGTCTGAAATGCGTACTGAAAACATAATCAAAAGTATTCTTGCCTTCTCTTTAATCTCGATTCTGATGGCCTGTGGTAGTGAATTCGATAGTGAAGTTAATGATATTTCAGGTGGTGGTACGAGTCAGGATCTGACGGCCCCCAAAATTATCGGTCAGTTGCCATCTGACCAAAGTAGTGCATCGATCGACGTCGTGATTACCATTTCTTTAGACGAAGAAATTGATCCTTCTACCGTCTTTGATGATTCCATTCAGGTTGAAGGTGCAACGGGATCAGTGTCCGGAACAGTGACTTATTATCCAAGTCTGAAACAGCTGACCTTCGTGCCGGATGAATATTTGATGGCATTCTCTTCATATCAGGTCTATTGCACTGGAATCGCTGACATGAGCGGAAACCCTGTTGAGCAGTTCCAGGACTGGACATTTACGACAATATTCGATCAACTGCCACCGGAATTACCGATTTTCTAAGAAAATTGATCAAATTGTTCTGACGGAGCACTCCTCCGTTTCTTCCTCATGGGCAGAACTTTAATCCACTCCCCTATTTGCTATGAATTCGGGAGTGTTTTTTTATGTAAAGGTTCCAGTTTTTATTGTTACTGGTGTAGAAATTCTCGTCTCCGCATGTAGTGACACTTTGTTCTGAGTGAATGGTGTAACTCTGGTTACATTTGCTTGTTTGGTTTAATCGTAGGGAAAAGTCTTATTTCTCAGACATGTAGGGCGCTTGTATGTTCAAGCATGTGCCAATGGTTACAGGGTTTTCGAGTCGGCAATAGATATGAAGTGTATATAAATACCTGATAATACACATTTGCTCCGCCTGGAGATGGGTTGGTACGAGGCTTGCTAATACCGAGAAAGGCTCGTCCGGAATAAGAGATCAAGTTCATCACCAACGCTACCAAACTTAAAGCGGTGGTTCAGATCGTTGATCGTATTTATTTAAATTTTAAGGTCCAATATTCAACTAAGGAGAAAAAAATGAAAATTCTGACACTGTTTTTTGCAATGTTTTTAACATTCGGCGCAGTTGCTTCGGCAGAAGAAACTGCAACCCCGCAAGAAATCTTTGACATGGTTGTCAAAGGAGCCTATTTGCTTGAAAATCTTGGGGAAGAAGGGCTTGCAGCTTTTAACGATCCTGATGGTGAGTTGGCCTGGAAAGATACGTATGTACAGGTTTATAACTGCAAAGAGCGCCAGATTCCCGGTCACCCGAGTCCTGCAGTAAGAGCATTTACTCCAGAGAAGTTCTGGAACCTCCAGGATTCCAGCAGCACCTATATCTGCCGTTCGATTTGCGACGCAGCCAAAAACGCAAATGGCGGCTGGGTTGAATATCAGTGGCCTAAACTGGGAGAAACTGAACCTTCACGTAAAATTACCTTTGTAACGCAGGTCCCCAATACGCCGTGGCAGGTATCTGCTGGTATCTATGATGAAAACGTCAGTCTCGAAGAATTAAACAGTAAATGGAAAGTTCAGTAAAAATAACCATGAACTGAAAAAGCGTATTCTTTATCAAAAAAACAACCTCCGGACGCTTGATTTTAAGGATCGGATGGTTGTTTTCCAATATCAAATCAAGGTGTTGTCGAGATAAGACAACACAGGAGTTCTCGGATGGCTGTTGCAGTGAAACGCAAACTGATGCACAAATTTCTCTTTTCCATACTCACGGTAATTGTCGCAGGAATGGCAGGGCTGACTTTCTTTTCCTACAGCATGTCTAAAAATGCATTGCAGGACGCCTCGGAACAGCAGGTGACTCAGGTTGTTGATTCTACCGTCCAGTCGATGTCCTCATGGATCAAGGATCGACGCCTGGACCTGGGAAACTGGAGTCAGCAGAAGAGCTACCAGTCTGCGGTCCAGAACTCTTTTCTCGGCAAGGCGGCACGCAAGAGTGCGACCAGGGAGTTGATCCGCCTGAAGGAGGACTACGGCTATTACGCCGATATTCTCCTCATCGACAAGGAGGGGAGCGTTGTCGCAGGTTCCAATGCTGAACTGGTCGATACAGAGACGTTTGCTGACCGAGACTATTTTAAAGAGGCTCTCGCCGGTAATCTTTTTGTTTCCCAGGTCGTTAAAGACAGTAAGACAGGTCTCGCGGTTTTTTCGATTGCGGCTCCTGTTACCCTTAACGGAGCGGTTGATGGTGTCTTGTGTGGATTCGTTGACATGGCACGATTTAATGAAATCTTTGTCAACAGTGTAAAACTCGGTAAAACGGGTTACGCCTTTATGTTTGATAGTGAAGGGATGGTTATTGCCCATCCCGATCCCGAGCAAGTCTTGAAAACCAATATGAAGGACTTGGCTTTCGGCCAACAGATGATCAACCTAAAGGATGGAACCCTGCACTACAGTTATAAGGGCGTGGGCAAACTCGCTCATCTTGCTCAATATTCAGCTATGGGCTGGACTGTGGCAGTCGGGATCGGCACCGACGAATTGAATGCCCCGGCAATCAAAATCAGAAATATCAATGCGATTATTGCCCTCATCATCATGGCCATCGCCGCCTTGGTGGTCTTTATCATCGCCCGCAAGGTTGTCGTGCCGATCACCAAGGCTGCACAGTTGGCTGAAACCATCCGCCTTGGAGACCTTTCAGAACGGTTGGATACCGAGTTGCAGGACGAGGTGGGACAACTCTCCCATGCATTGAATGCGATGGCTGACGGACTTGAGCAGAAAGCATTACTAGCCAGTGCTATTGCCGAGGGAGACTTGACGGTCGATGTGCAGTTGGCCTCAGAAAACGATCAACTGGGCAAGGCTTTGCAGTCGATGACAGAAATCCTGAATGACGTCATCCAACAGGTGATGGTTGCCTCAGATAATGTTGCTTCTGGTAGTCAGGCTCTCTCATCCTCCAGTCAAGCAATGTCTCAGGGCGCAACTGAGCAATCAGCCTCTGCCGAAGAGGCTTCAAGCTCCATCGAAGAGATGACTGCCAACATCCGCCAGAATACTGATAACGCCATGCAGACCGAG
This sequence comes from Geopsychrobacteraceae bacterium, assembly GCA_035267105.1. Classification (GTDB taxonomy): domain Bacteria; phylum Desulfobacterota; class Desulfuromonadia; order Desulfuromonadales; family Geopsychrobacteraceae; genus BM509. Next base: position 68,557 of record DATFMC010000057.1, on the reverse strand, counting down.
AAGATTGCCAACCAGTCTGCACAAGAGGCTGAACAGGGCGGTACCGCCGTTGCTGATACGGTTCTGGCTATGAAGGAGATCGCTAACAAGATCGTTATCATTGAAGAGATTGCCCGTCAGACCAACCTGCTGGCACTAAACGCAGCAATCGAAGCAGCTCGCGCCGGAGAGCATGGTAAAGGTTTTGCTGTTGTTGCTGCCGAAGTAAGAAAGCTGGCAGAACGGAGTCAGGAAGCCGCAGGTGAGATTAACAGCCTGTCAGTGTCCAGTGTCGAAGTCGCTGAAACTGCGGGCAAGATGCTCGACAGTATCGTGCCGGGAATTCAGAAAACGGCAGAGTTTGTACAGGAAATTGCTGCCGCCAGTCGTGAGCAGGACGCCGGTGCCGAGCAGATCAACAGCAGTATCCAGCAGCTTGACATGGTCATTCAGCAGAATGCGGCAGCAACTGAAGAGATGGCATCAACCTCCGAAGAGTTGACAAGCCAGAGCGAACATTTAAGATCCATGATGGCATTTTTTAAGGTGACGAAAATTGAAAACCGTACGCAGGGTTTAAGCTTGAAAGCAGCCGCTCCGGCCCTCAAAGACAAGCAGCCTGTAATAACGCGACCCATTGACTCAGAGTATGGAGAGTCTCGTGTTGTCAATGGAAATGTTGATTTTTCTCCCGGCAGAAAAGATGATCTCGATAATGAATTTGAATCATTTTAAAGGGGCTTTCAGTTCACTTAAGTTTCTTTTCTTTCTGCCCGGTCAAATTTGCTCGGAGGGCTGAAATTAGGTTTGGTGTCGGTCATATCCCCTCAGTCGCCCAGCAGGATTGATGGGGATATGACCCTCGCAGGTACTCGTCAAGCGATCAAGAGTAGGTTCGATTCTCCTGTTCCTGGACGCGAATGAATGTGGTCCGCTTGGTCAACTCCTTCAAGGCTGATGCTCCGACATAGGTGCATGCCGAACGGACTCCGCCAAGAATATCTTTTACTGTTTCGCTGACCGGGCCCCGGTAGGGCACTTCAACTGTTTTGCCTTCCGAGGCGCGATATTCAGCGACTCCCCCTGCATGTTTATCCATCGCCGTGGCTGAACTCATTCCGTAGAACTTTTTGAATTGCTGACCATTACGTTCAATCAGTTCGCCGCCACTTTCATCATGACCGGCGAGCATTCCCCCCAGCATGACAAAGTCCGCGCCCCCGCCGAACGCCTTGGCGACATCACCGGCAGAGACACAACCACCATCGGAGATGATCCTTCCGCCCAAACCGTGTCCAGCGTCGGAGCATTCGATAACGGCGGACAGTTGGGGATAGCCGACACCGGTTTTCACCCGCGTGGTACAGACAGAGCCGGGTCCAATGCCAACCTTGACGATGTCCGCCCCGGTAATCAGCAGTTCTTCGACCATCTCGCCTGTTACGACATTTCCGGCCACGATGGTCTTTTCCGGATGGGTTTCGCGAACCCTGCTCACGAATTCGACAAATGCCTCGGCATAGCCGTTGGCGACATCGATACAGATAAAGTCGAGTTTGGGGTTGCCGGACAGGATCTGTCCAAGCTTTTTAAAGTCTTCTTGCGATGTTCCGGTGCTGACCATAATCCTTGAATAGATATCATCGTCTTTGTCGGTAAGGAACGCGGACCATTGTTCGAGGCTATAGTGTTTGTGGATTGCCGTCAGCATCTTGTATTCGGCCAGTACCTCGGCCAGCTCAAAGGTGCCGACAGTGTCCATGTTGGCAGCAATGACCGGTACCCCGGTCCATTGTTTACCGCTATGAAGAAAGGTGTAGGTTCTGTCCAAAGAGACTTGGGCGCGGCTTTTGAGCGTGGAGCGCTTGGGGCGAATCAGAACGTCTTTGAACCCGAGTTTCAGGTCGGTTTCGATACGCATAAAGTCTATCCTTTTCCAGATGTTGAGAACGGTTGACCGTCTCTGGGGGTTGGTTCTTTGCTGATAAGCAAAAGATTACAAAATGACCTCTGATGAGATTTACGGGAGCTTATACGCTGCGATACTAAATTGAATTAGAAGATCTTGTAAAGCCGGTTTTTTGGATCCTGTCTCGATGCGTTTGCTTTGTGAGCTGCCAATGTTTATTCATCTGGAACCAGCTTGTATTTGATTTTTTCCAGGTACAGTTTGATCGATATCGGCGGCAAGCTGGTCGTGATGAATGCGATCAGTACCAGGATGGAAAAGATTTCATCATTAATCAGACCCATTTTCAGTCCGATTGATGCCACAACCAACTCAACCGCGCCCCGACCGTTCATGGCCAGGCCGACGACCGTTGCTTCCCTGTAGTTCATTCCTCCAACCCGGGCACCGCATCCGGCACCGATCAACTTGCCGATGATCGCCGCCGCCAGAAGTCCACTGGTCAGCAGCAACTGGGTCTCGAAAATCGAAAAGGTGACATGAAAGGAAAGACTGACGAAAAAAATCGGGCCCAGAAATCCATAAGTGATGGAGACGAATCGGTCGGAGATTTTGGTGAACAGCTCGGGACTGACGACACCTTCCCGGACAAACAGGCCCGCCATATAGGCGCCGATGATGATATGCATTCCGGCCATTTCGGCAAGGATGCCGAACAGCAGTGCCATGATCAGGGCAAAGGTAAACCCCTTGGAGCTACGAGAAGCGAAAAACCTGCCTATTTTCGGATAGAGCCAGATTCCGATACCGATCGACACGCTGAAGAAAATCAGGACCTTCAGAATGACCATGGCGAAGTTGATCCAATTAATAACGCCGGAATTAGTGCCGATATCGATAATTGCGGTGAAGAAGGAAAGGGCCATGACGTCATCGATAATTGAAGCGCCGATAATAATCGGCGTTACCCGGTGGTCGGTCAGTTCCAGATCGTGGAGGACCCGTGCGCTGACGGCAATGGCGGTAATTGAAAGACCGAGAGAAATGAAGAGACTTTCTGAAAGGGAGAGGCCGAAGGCTTTACAGGTCAGGTATGCGACGACAAAGGGAATGATAAAGCCGAAAATACCGACCATGGTTGATTGGAGTCGATATTTTTTCAGGTCGAGCGGGTTGGTCTCAAGTCCGGCATAGAACATCAGGAAGAAGACCCCGAGTTCCGACAGAATATTGAGCATTTCGTTCGGTGCAATCAGGCCGAGAAAGGATGGCCCGAAAATTATCCCCGCCAGCAGTTCACCAAGGACCGGAGGTTGATGAATCATTCGGCAAAAGACCCCCGTGGTCCAGACGATTACCATCAACATCAAAAGGTTCAAAGTCGGGTTGTCATGTGCTGTGTGCGAAATGACGGCGATGATATTTTCCATATTGCCGATCCTGTCGCTGTATACTCTCCGTTTGATGTTTGTCCCGAGTTCATCGACTTTCTTTCCCAATCTTACCATAAAGCACCCAAGGCATTGATTCCACTACTGGCAAGCAATCTTAGCCACTTCTATTCGTGCTTTGTCGACTGGTCGCCGCCTGCGGCCAAGGATGATGTGCAAACGCGTCTGCTATACTTATTTTGTGGTGAGGTTGCCTGTTCTTGTGATTCAGGGGGGTGGCTATGGCTGACGAGTTATTGAGCAGCATCATTCGGTTAGAGAATGAGATTCAGGAGCAACTGAAGGCTGAACAGCAACGTGCGGACCAGTGGCTGTCGAGAGTTCGCACGGAAGAGCTGGAAAGGTTCCACAGTATCAGTCGTCAGTTGGAGGAAGCAGACGAAAATGCGCTGCAGGAAGCCAGGCTGCGGGCGACCGATGAAGCGAATGAGATTGAGCACCGGGAAACCGAACACTGCCGAAGGTTGGAAATCCTGGAAGATAAAGAACTTGTGGAGATTTTGAAACGTCACGTTACGCGAGTTCTGCCGGGGCGAATCGATGATCATCAAGATGTCCAAAGTTGAGATAGTCGGTCCCAAGGACCAGTTGCTCGAGGTTCTCAACCTGCTTCGAGGGAAGGGGGTTTTTCATCCGGAAGCGGAGGTTCATGGTTATGTGCCGACTGAGGACGAGGGCAGGATCAGGGAACTATTGCTGGACGAGGGGGCTGTCGGCGAAAAGCTTTTCTTTGAAAAATTCCGCGCCCGTATCCTGAAGCTCCTGGACTGTCTTCCCGACCTTCCGTCACGGACCGCTTCCATCCGGCCCTTACCGATAATCGATATTCTATATGACCTGGTTGCGAAGCATCTGGCGAGTTGTCACGAATGGAACCAGCAACGTCAGACACTGCGCGAAGAGTGCGAAACGCTGGCTCGTTATGTCCGTTTCTGGTCGGTCCTGGAACCACTTGTCGACGAAGTGGGGGGCGATTCCGATCTGAAGTTTTTCGGAGTGACCATCCGCTCTGCCGCAGAAATCGTTCCGTTCAAGGCTTTGTTGGAAAAACAGACGCGCGGTCGATGTCGTCTCTCGACCGCCAGCATAGAAGATGGAACCATCATCGGCCTGATCACGACCGACCCCGAGATGGAGCCGACTTTGCGACAGCTACTCACTGATGAGCGGGTTCCCGAGTTGAACCTTCCCGAGGCACTGGACGACCTGCCGTTTTGGAAGAAGAGCGCCGTTCTGAAGAGGTTGCTTAGAGAACGCTCGTCTCGCCTGCAGGGGGTGGTTGATAAACTGGAAGAGTTTGCGCATCACTGGTTGCCTGTCTACCGACAAGCTCTCGACTGGCTCGAAGAAAGGCTCAGCCTCTATCAGGCCACTGCATCTGCCTATGAAACCCGGCAGTGCTTTATTATTCACGGTTGGATGACCAGCTGCGGTGTCGATGATTTGCGCAAGGACCTGAACGCGGCCTTCAGTGGTCAGGTCCTGATTCACGAACTTGAGATTCATCACGAAGATCTCGATCGGGTTCCGGTTCTCATGCAGAACCCGCTCTATTTCAAGCCGTTCGAGCTGTTCGCCCGGTTACTGCCTCTGCCCAAATATAGCTCTTACGACCCAACCCCGTTCCTCGGCCTTTTCTTTCCACTCCTGTTCGGCATGATCCTCGGTGATATCGGTTATGGTCTGATCTTGGGGCTGATCGCCGCCTTGCTGATTTATGTCTTTCCTGAACGGCGCAATCTCAGCGACGGTGCAAAAATCCTAGGAGTATCAGCTGCATACACAATGCTGTTTGGTATCCTGTTCGGCGAATTGTTCGGTAATCTCGGTCGCCATTTACTTGGGCTGCATCCGATCTGGCTGGAACGCGGTCAGGCCATCTTGCCGATGATCTGCTTTGCCCTGTCGGTCGGGACGGCTCATATCCTTTTTGGATTGGGGTTGGGGATTCGATACGAGATCAGGCGCAAGCGTCATCGGGAAGCACTGACCAAGGGGATCAACCTGCTGGTGATCTTCCTGATCGGAATCATCCTGATCGCGGAACTGGTCCCCCATCCCTGGACCGTGACCATACCCCTGCTGGCAACGGTCCTGACGCTGGTTTCCATGCTGGTTCTGGTCGGCGGGTTGTTGGCGCCGCTGGAGCTGCTGAAAAATTTCGGCAACATCATCTCATATGTGCGGCTGATGGCGATCGGTCTTTGTTCGGTCCTGCTGGCCGAAGTGGCCAATCGGCTGGGCGGGATGACCGGCAACGTGATAGCCGGATTTCTGGTCGCCGGGGTGCTGCATTTTTTTAATCTGGTGCTCGGCGTTTTTTCACCAACCGTTCACGCCCTGCGCCTGCATTACGTCGAATTTTTCAGCAAGTTTCTCGAGCTGGGCGGGAGGCGTTTCGAACCGTTAAGTAAAAAACCGAAATGATCAGCGAGATCGGAAGCAACGATTTGCAGTCAAACTCTGGGAGGTGCGCTATGGAAAAAGTTTTACTGGCTTTTGCTGCAGCTCTGGCGGTAGGTATACCGGCCCTGGCGACCGCATGGGCTCAATCGCGGATCGGTTCCGCCGGGGCGGGGACCCTGGCGGAAAAGCCCGAACTGACCGGGACCATTATTATCCTGATAGCAATCCCCGAGACCATGGTGATTCTCGGTTTCGTGGTTGCTGCCATGATACTGGTGATGATCTGAGTTATGGGGCAACAGGAACTGGAAGCGGCCCTGCGCCGCGAAGGTGAGGAAAGGGCCCGTGAAATATGGTGTTCTGTCGAAGCGTCGGCACATCAGCTGCGGGACGAAACCGATGAAAAACTCCAAGCTCTTCGGCAAAAGAGCCGCTGGCGTCAGGGGGCGGAGGTGGCGAGGCTGGTAGAAGAGGCCAGATCCGCCGCATTCTATCGTGGGCGTATGTGTCGTTTGACCGTTGAACAGGGCTTGGATCGGCGGTTGCAGGCCCTGGTCGCTTCGCTCACTTCTCAGCTTGCGGAATCGGGAGGTGAGGATCTGTTTGCCGCACTGGCGGCGGAGATACCTGAGTTTAATTGGACCCTGGTCAAGGTTAATCCACGCGATGAAGGGGTGGCCCGAGCTTGCTTCGAGGCGGCCGAGATCGTCACCGACGAATCGATCGGCGGCGGATTGTCAGTTCAGGGTGACGATGGTCGCCTGATTGTTACGAATACCCTGGAGAAGCGGATGAGTCGTCTCTGGCCGGAACTGTTGCCCGAGATGATGAAGGAATTGCGCCAAAGGATCGAAAACGATGGAACTGCTGCGCCCCATTCGACCAAATGAAGCCTCGGCGGATTATCTCTACACCAGAATCCGCAGCCGTCGTTCACGCCTGATTGCCGGCAGCTTCGACGAGCGATCGGTTTCGGTTCGGTCTCGACAGTCGCTGAGAAATGAATATCACTGGGTCTATATCCGCCTCAACCGGCGGTTGCGCAATCAGTTGCAGCCTCTCTTCGAATATGAGGAACTGCGTACCCTCATCCTCGCCTTGCGCTACCTGGCGGCAGGGGACCGTTCGGCGCTTCTGGAAGTGTTGAACGGCTCGCTGCTGAACCGATCATTGTGCCGGGTCCTGACCGGTGCTCCGCGAGTTGCAGTTGCAGTGGCTGCTCTGGAGCGGTTGCTCGCGGATGACAACCCCTTTTGCCGGGGCTTGACGGAAGCATATCTGAAGCAGGGACCGGGAGGGGTGGAGCAGGCCATGAACGGTGGTTATCTGCATCAGGTCATCGGCAGTACAGGTCCGCAGGTTGTCATGACGTATTTCCGTTATTTGATCGATCTGCGCAACCTGCTTGCTCTCTTCAAACACCTGCACTGGCAATTGCCTCTGCCTCCACCATTGATCGAGGGCGGCGAGATTGGTCTGGCCAGACTTGGTCGTGCCTGGTCGGGGCAGAACCTGAACGGAGTCTCGGAGTTGACCCGGAAGTTAACCGGTCTGGATGTAGACCCATTCAAGGCGGGGATTGAAGAAACGCTCTGTCGCGGACTGGAGGTACGACTCAGACGGGCCGGCCGTGATCCCCTACAGGTTGGGGTCTTGATCGATCACCTGTGGCGTTGCAGGATGACTGCAAGGCACAATGGACTGGAAGCCGGCCGTAGCCAGGCAGGGGAGGCGCGTCAGGAACTGGAGTTCATGCTATGACCGGTGTGAGGTTCATCACAACCGAAGACGCTCGCCACGGATTCAGTCTGGCTGGAACGATACAGCAAACCTGCGCTCTCGATAAGGCCGAGGAGACGCTCTGTCAGGCCATGGCGGACCCGGATGTCGGGGTGATGGTGATTGACGAGCGGCTGGTTCGGGCTATTTCCGAGCCGCGCTTCGCGGAGTTGGAAGATAAGTGGAATGGGGTGCTGGTGACGTTGCCGGCCCCGGAACGGATTGCCGACGAAGAGGATCACCTGCATCGCTTGATCAGGCGCGCGCTAGGCTATCACGTGAGGCTGCAGATATGAAAGGCAAGGTGACGGCAATATTCGGTGCGACTGTTAGTGTCGATATCAAGGGCCTGCAGCTCTATGACCGGGTTTATGTCGGTCAGCACCGATTGACCGGCGAGGTCGTACATCTAGAACTCGATCGGACCACCATCCAGGTTTTTGAAGATACCAGGGGTCTCGCTGTCGGGGAACCGGCGGAAGGGGCAAAGGCTCCGCTTACGGTCAAGCTCGGGCCGGGATTGCTGGGAGGAATCTACGATGGTCTGCAACGACCGCTGACCAAGCTGGAGGAGCAAAGCGGCGCTTTTATCAGCATCGGTAAAGAGATCTTTCCGCTTGACCGTCAGCACAGCTGGACCTTTAAGCCGCAAAAGAGCGTCGGAGATTCAGTCGCCGCAGGCGAACGGTTCGGTCAGGTGATGGAAGGTGCCCTGTGTCATCCGCTCTATTCTGCAAGCGGCGGAATTATCGATCAGATCATTGACGGAGAGTTCAATCTCTCTGAACCGGTTGCTGTTCTGCGCAATGGAGAGCAACTGCTCGGCTGGCATGCCTGGGCCGTTCGGAGACCACGCCCCTGCCGTAATAAACGTCCGGTCGAGCGTCCCCTGATTACCGGCCAGCGCTGTATCGATTTTCTGTTCCCGCTGATGAAGGGCGGCGTTGCGATCATCCCCGGCGGTTTCGGAACCGGGAAAACGGTTCTGGAGCAAACCATTGCCAAGTTCGCCGATGCCGATGTGGTCGTTTATGTCGGTTGTGGCGAGCGGGGCAACGAAATGGCCGGATTGCTGTCAGAATTCGGCGAGCTGAGCGATGCCGAGGGGCGTTCCCTGCTTGAGAGGACCATTGTCGTGGCTAATACCTCGAACATGCCGGTTGCAGCCCGTGAGTCATCAATCTTTACCGCCGTATCGATGGCCGAATATTACCGGGATATGGGCTACGATGTACTGTTCCTCGCCGACAGCCTGTCGCGCTGGGCGGAAGCTTTGCGTGAAATCTCCTCGGCGTTAGAAGAGATGCCCGGAGAGGAAGGTTATCCGACCTATCTCGGCTCGCGGTTGTCGAGCTTCATCGAGCGGGCCGGAGTGGTGGAAACCCATGACGGCCAGACCGGATCACTGAGTATGCTATTGGCGGTATCGCCGCCGGGTGCCGATTTTTCCGAACCGGTGACCCAGTCCTGCCTGCGGGTGGCCGGGGCCTATTATCTGCTCGATACCTCGCTGGCGCACGGTCGGCACTTTCCGGCGATCAACTGGGTACAGAGTTATTCTCTGTCCGGGCAGAAGGCTGCAGCATATTTCCAGGAAAAGGTCGATCAGCGGTGGTTGGACATGCAGCACCGCTGTCGGGATATTCTTCAGCAGGAAGAGGCGTTACGTGAGGTGGCCGAGGTGGTTGGTATGGAAGGGCTACAGGACCGCGATCGTATACTTATGAAGGCCGCCGAGAAGATTCGTCGTGATTTCCTCTGCCAGAACAGCTTCACCGAGGATGCCTTCTCCTCTCCTGAACAAACCTTCAACAAGATCGCTTCTATTGTGGCCGATTACGATCAAGCTCTCTCCGGACTCGACGAAACCGACCGTGATGCAGACGCAGGAGGCGCCCATGCGTCTGGCTGAACATCGCTATCGCTCCATCAGCTCTATTCGAGGGCCGCTGGTATTTGTCGAGCGGGTATTTCAGGCGCGGATCGGCGAAACCGTCACCCTGATCGCGCCGGACGGAAAAGAACTGGATGGGGAAGTCTTGAAGATTGATGGCAAGCAGGCACTGATTCAGGTCTTCGGAGAAACTCATGGTCTTGATCTGGACAAAACCAGCGTCACTTTACATGACTCTGTCAAGCGCGTGCCGCTCTCGAAGGCCTGTCTCGGTCGGCTGTTCAATGGTTCCTTCGAGCCGATTGATGGTGCTCCCATGTATATCCCGGAAAGCTGGGGAGCGGTGTCCGGCGCGCCGATCAACCCCGTGGCGAGAGGATATCCCAGTGAAGTCATCGAAACCGGAATTTCCTCCATCGACGGACTCAATACACTGGTCAAGGGACAGAAATTGCCGATCTTCTCCAGCGCCGGACTTCCGGCGCAGGAGTTGGTAACCGAAATCCTGCGTAACTCACGCCTGCCGGGAGAAGGCGCATTCGCAGTTGTTTTTATTGCGCTTGGGTTGACCTTTCATGAATTTAATTTCTTTCAACGCATTCTGGATCAGATGTCGAACCAGTTTGTGGCCTTTATTAATCTGGCCAGCGAACCGGTCGTCGAACGGCTGCTTGCGCCGCGGTTAGGGTTAACCGTTGCCGAAGATCTGGCTTTCAATCACGGTATGGATGTGCTGGTCGTTGTCACCGACATAACCAATTATTGCGATGCGCTACGCGAAGTGTCCACCTCGCGCGAAGAGCTCCCCGGGCGACGAGGTTATCCCGGCTATATGTATTCCGATCTGGCTTCTCTTTATGAGCGGGCCGGCCGGCTGCTTGGGCGGCCCGGTTCGGTCACCATGCTGCCCGTTCTGACCATGCCGGAGGATGATATCACGCACCCGATCCCGGATTTGACCGGCTATATTACTGAAGGTCAGCTTGTTTTCTCCCGAGAACTTCATCAGAAGGGAATCTTTCCGCCGATCGACGTGCTGCCGAGTCTGTCGCGTTTGATGCAACACGGCATTGGCGAACAGCAGACCCGCGGCGATCATCGTCAGATCGCGAATCTTCTTTATCAGAGCTACGCCAAAGGGCGCGACCTGCGTAAGTTGGAAGCGGTCGTCGGCAAAGAGGGCCTACTCAAGGAGGATCGCGTCATGCTCGAGATGGCGGACAGTTTTGAAGCAACCTTCGTCCACCAGGGTCAGGAACGGCGTGATATCGGTCAGACCCTCGATCTTGGGTTGCAGTTGCTCAAACAATATGGAGTTTACCCGGAATGATCCAGCCGACCCGGACCAATCTAATGATGTTGAAAGACCGCACACGGGCTGTCATCAGCTGCACAGGAATCCTGAAGGGGCGTCGTCGGGCTTTGATCAAGGAATTCCTTGAGATTGGCAGGCCCCTGATCAGTTCTCGCGAAGCGATTCGGCAACGATTCGAACAGGCGATATCCGAGCTGGAGATCAGTGCCGCCCTGGAAGGGGAAGACTACATCTCGTCTCTGTCATTGATTAGCCAGCGGCATATTGGAGTGAAACTTATCGATAAGAACCTTCTCGGCCTTCAGTACCAGGACGTGAGGATTGACGAGTCGGCAAGTCGTTCACTGAACCAGAGAGATTACGATTATCCGGCGACCACCCAACATCTTGAAGAGGCGATCCAGGTGTTTGAGGAAATTATTGAAGAGATGCTTGAGATGGCACGCTACGAAGCATTGTTCAAGCGTCTGGGCGAGGAGTTACTGAAAATCACCCGGCGGATCAGGGTGCTGGAGGAGCGGGTCCTGCCGGGACTGAAAGAGGAGATTAAAGTGATTGTTCAGTATCTTGCTGAGCGCGAACGGGAAAACTATTACCGATTGAAGCTGTTTAAGGGATGTTTAGCGAGGCGCGGATAACGTGCAGCTGCTATGACAGATTTTCATGCCGAATGCTGTGCGTGAAGTATAAATTTTTTCATTGTCGTTGCGCGTAGCAATCCGTATCAGTTTCAGTTGACCATGATGAAACATCGGTGGTAGATTTGCGCATCAAATTACCAGCCGGTCATATCCTCGGATTGGCTTTTTTTATTCTGGGTCAAGGAGAAGTTAATCCCTTCTCCTTTCGCTTTTTCCGGTTATTTATGGAACACGCTAAATTCGTCCATTTGCACCTGCACAGCCAGTACAGTCTGCTTGATGGCGCAATCAAGCTTGATGATCTGGTCGAGCGTACCCGTGAATATCGGATGCCAGCAGCCGCTGTAACTGATCATGGTAATATGTTCGGCGCTGTTGAGTTCTATTCCAAGGCGATGGCCGCCGGGATCAAGCCGATCGTCGGCTGTGAAGTCTACGTCGCGCCCGGTTCTCGTCTGACCAAGGGCAATGCCCGCGGGTCCTCAGAAGCCTCCTACCATCTGGTCCTTCTGTGTAAAAATCTGGTTGGATATAAAAATCTCTGTCACTTGATCTCGACCGCTTATCGTGATGGGTTTTATTACAAGCCCAGAATCGACTGGGATCTGCTGGAGCAGCGCAACGAAGGGTTAATCGCTCTGTCCGCTTGTCTGGGCGGAGAGTTGCCGACCCTGATCAATCTTAATCAAACTTCTGAGGCGATGGTTCGGGCCAAAGCGATCTCCGAGGTATTTGATAACCGGCGCTTTTACCTGGAGCTGCAGCAAAACTATCTGCCGGAGCAAGCCAAAGCCAATGCCGGTCTGGTGGAGATTTCACGCGAACTGGATATCCCGCTGGTCGCCACCAACGATTGTCACTATCTGACCCGTGAAGATGCTTTTGCTCACGAGGTCCTGCTCTGCATTCAGACCGGCAAGACGATGGACGATCCGAATCGGATGCGTTTTGCTAACGAAGAGTTCTACGTCAAAACCCCTGACGAGATGATCGAGCTGTTCAGAGATTATCCGGACGCGATTCAAAATACCATTGAGATTGCAGAACGCTGCAATCTGGAACTCGATTTCGATACCTACCATTTTCCACAGTATGAAAAGCCCGCCGACAAAACCCTTGATGACGTTCTGGCCGAGCAGAGCAGAGAAGGGCTGGTTGAACGCTTGGATGAGATTCGAAAAATCCGGGAACTGAGCGATGAGGATGTCCAGATCTATCGAAATCGGCTTGAAACAGAGCTGGACTGTATCAAGCAGATGGGATTCCCCGGATACTTTTTGATCGTTGCTGATTTTATCAACTGGGGCAAGAACAATGGCATTCCGGTTGGTCCCGGTCGAGGTAGCGCAGCGGGGAGCCTGGTTGCTTTTTCTATCCGTATCACCGATATCGATCCCATCCCCTACAATCTGCTGTTCGAGAGATTCCTCAATCCAGAGCGGATCTCAATGCCCGACATCGACGTCGACTTCTGTATCTATGGACGCGAAGAAGTCATTGAATACGTAAGGCAGAAATATGGGCGGGAGAACGTCGCCCAGATCATCACCTTTGGAACCATGCTTGCCAAAGGGGTTTTGCGCGATGTCGGCCGTGCCTTGAATATCCCCTATGGCGAAGTTGATAAAATCGCCAAGCTGGTTCCAAATGTGCTCGGGATCACACTGAAGAAAGCGATCGCTCAGGAGCCGAAGCTCAAAGAACTGACGGAGAAAGATCCGAAGGTCAAAGAGCTGGTCAAGATCGCTTTGGCTCTGGAGGGGTTGACTCGGCACGCGTCGACTCACGCGGCCGGTGTTGTCGTTACGCCAAAGCCGTTACCCGACTACCTGCCGCTCTACACTGATCCTAAGTCTGGCGGGCAAGTCACCCAGTTTCCGATGAGCTACGTTGAAAAGATCGGGTTGGTCAAGTTCGACTTTCTCGGGCTGAAGACTCTGACGGTTATAGAAAATGCGGTGCGACTTGTCCATGCAGGGAAAGATCCTGATTTTGATCTCAAGTTGATTCGTGACGATGATTCCAGGACCTATGAACTGCTGTCACGCGGTGAGACGACTGGTGTATTTCAGCTGGAGTCGTCGGGGATGAAGGAGTATCTGGTCAAGCTGAAACCGAGCTGCTTTGAGGATTTGATCGCGATGGTAGCTCTTTATCGCCCTGGTCCGCTGGGTAGCGGCATGGTCGATTCTTTCATTAAACGGAAACAGGGTCAGGAGACATTTGTTTATGACTTCCCGCAACTTGAGCCGATCCTGAAAGACACCTACGGAGTTATCGTCTATCAGGAACAGGTTATGCAAATCGCCCAGGCTCTCGGAAATTATAGCCTCGGGGGTGCAGATCTCCTACGCCGGGCCATGGGTAAAAAGAAGCCTGAGGAGATGGTCAAGCAGAAGCAGATCTTCCTCAAAGGGGCCGCGGAGAACAAGCTTAATACGAAAAAATCCGAAGGCGTCTTCGACCTGATGGCAAAATTTGCCGAATATGGATTTAATAAGTCTCACTCGGCAGCTTATGCACTTATTGCTTACCATACTGCATATTTGAAAGCGCACTATCCTGTTGAATTTATGGCGGCACTGCTCACCGAGGATATGGAGAATACCGATAAGGTTATCAAAAATATCAGTGAAGTCCGGGCCATGGGGATCGAGGTTCACCCTCCGGATATCAACGCCTCAGACCGATCTTTTACGGTCAGTGCTGAAGCGATTCGGTTTGGTCTTGGTGCAGTAAAGGGAGTTGGTTCAGCAGCGCTCGATACGATCCTTGAGGTTAGACACGATAAGCCGTTCAGCTCATTACAGGATTTTTGTGAACGGGTAGATCTGCGCAAGGTGAACAAAAAAGTTGGCGAGGCTTTGATCAAGTGTGGAGCTTTCGACACTCTGGGCGGTAAGCGAGCCCAGTTTCTGTCCGCTCTGGAAGAGTCGATGGAGGTCGGCCAACGGTTGCAGCGTGAGCAGGATTCGGGACAGGAATCTCTGTTCGGAAGTAAAGAGATCGTCTCTTTGGGTGGCAATGGCTACGGTGAACTTCCCGAGGTGGAAGAATGGCCTGAAAAGGAATTGCTCAGTTTCGAAAAGGAAGCGCTCGGGTTCTACGTCACCGGGCATCCGCTTGATCGACACATGGATTCAATGAAGCGGATGGCGACCTGCGATGCGGCAGGATTGTCGGAGCGGAACGACAAGGAGACTGTGCGGATCTGTGGTATCGTTGCGGGCATCAAGGAATTGATGACCAAGAGAGGGGATCGTATGGCCTTCGTCTCTCTGGAAGATCTGAGTGGCTCAGTAGAGCTGGTCATATTTCCCGAGACTTACGCTGCCGCGATGGAGTTGTTGCGCGGTGAAGAACCGCTGCTGGTGACTGGTGAGTTGGATATCGGCGAAGAATCGTGTAAAGTGCTCGCTAGCGAAATCCAACTGCTGCGTGATGCCAGGGAACAGCAGACAGCTCGTGTGCATATCCGTCTGACGACACCGGGGCTTAATGAAGTACAGTTGCGTGCCCTCAAACAGATAATACAGCGTTATCGAGGAAGTTGCGAAGTGCGACTGAATGTGGTGATTCCCGACCGGAGTGAAACGGAAATCAGGCTGCCGAAAAGATTGAAAATGGCGGCATCCGATGAAGCGTTAGCTGAAGCTGAAAAGTTGTTCGGCTACAATGTTATGAGATTTGAGTAAATGATCGAACAGGCCGTTTCCCGATCATGAGTGAAGCGCTGCCCTGAGCATAATGTTTTGCAGAAAAATATGAGAATGCTATTATTTGTATGCATTGAACCCGTGTCGGTGGCAAGTTGACATGCCGACTGATAAGGAGCCATAGAATGAAACAATTTCTGGATTTTGAAAAACCCCTCGCCGAACTGCAGGCCAAGATAGGTGAGCTGCGGGATTTTTCTACGGATAATGTCGATTTTAGCGCAGATATCAAAAAACTGGAAAAAAAGGCAGAAAAACTACGTAAGGATATCTTTTCAAATCTGTCCCGCTGGCAGCGCACCCAGTTAGCGCGACACGCAGAGCGACCCTATACTCTTGACTATATTGAGCATATCTTCACCGACTGGTTTGAGGTCCATGGCGACCGCAACTTTCGAGACGATCCGGCATTGGTGTGCGGATTTGCCCGTTTTGAGGGGCAGCCTTGTTGTGTTATCGGTCACCAGAAGGGGAGAAACACCAAGCAGAAAGTTTATCGCAACTTTGGAATGCCGAACCCGGAAGGTTATCGCAAAGCCCTGCGGGTTATGCAGATGGCAGAGCAGTTCGGACTGCCGATCTTTACCTTTGTCGATACTCCGGGGGCGTTTCCCGGAATCGGCGCAGAGGAGCGGGGACAGGCAGAAGCGATTGCCCGAAACTTGCGGGAGATGGCAACACTTAAGGTTCCGGTTATCGTGACGGTGACTGGCGAGGGCGGTTCTGGTGGTGCGCTGGCGATTGCGGTCGGCAACCGGGTTATGATGATGGAATATTCTGTTTATGCCGTTATCTCACCGGAAGGATGCGCTGCGATCCTCTGGAGTGATGGCGCCAAGGGTCCTCAGGCCGCAGAAGCTCTCAAACTGACTGCGACTGATGTCGATAGTCTTGACTGTGTCATAGATGACGTCGTTCCAGAACCCTTGGGTGGTGCACACTGTGATCACAAAGCTACGGCCACCACTTTAAAAAGCTATCTGAAGAAACATCTCGCAGAGTTGGAACAGCTCTCTGCTGAAGAATTAATAGAGCAACGCTATCAGCGGTTCCGGAAAATGTCTCGTCTGGAAGAGTAGGCGTTTTTTTATGGGTTTGCTGTTTTGAAGTTTATCAGTTCCTCCTGTTTCAATCTTTTTCTGTCTGCGATTCTCTGCTCAGTTGTTGCCTGCAGCGGAGGCCATCGTACACGTGTGCTCGATACCCCGGAGACCCGCGAACTTAAGGGCTGGCAGAAGCCGTACGAAGTGGACGGACAACGTTATAATCCTTTGCGTGATCATCATGGCTTTCAGCAGGACGGTATCGCCAGCTGGTATGGAAACAAGTTTCATGGTCGCCCGACCAGTAACGGCGAAGCTTACGACATGTACGGCATGACAGCAGCGCATAAGACGCTACCTTTAGGTGTGTATGTCAAGGTTACCAATAAACGAAACGGTTTGTCGACGGTGGTTCGGGTCAATGACCGTGGCCCGTTTGTCGCCGGACGAATTATCGATCTGTCCTACTCCGCCGCCCGCAAACTGGATGTCGTTGATGCGGGGACAGCGCCTGTCCATGTCGAAGCTCTTGGTTATCGCAATCAAAAGCAGGGGGGCAAGGCAAGCTATGTCGCCCCCGCAAGCTACGATGTCGGTAATTATGCAGTGCAGGTTGGTGCATTCTCCGTTGAAGCGAATGCTTACAGGTTGGCTGACGAACTCAGGCAAAAATATGGATCTGCAGATGTACAGCGTAGCGAGAAGGATGGAAAACCTCTTTATCGGGTCAGGGTCGGCAATTATGCTTCTCTGGAAATTGCCGAACAGGCCAAGCTCAATTTTCAGAAACAGGCTTTCCCGGGGAGTTATGTTGTTGCCTTCGAGTAAAGGCATTGATCTTAATAAAAATGCAGAAAAAAACTTGCCTTTCTAATGTTGCCATGATATCTATCCAAAAGTTACAACGAACTGTGTAGATTTTTTTACTGCAAGCAGTGTGAAAACCACGCTCGGATGCGTGGTTTTACTTTATATGGCTGCAGAAGGGGTCTGCGCCAACGAAATTTCCCGTAGAGGAAAAGCAAGGAGAAAGAAAATGGCAGAAGGTACAGTGAAATGGTTCAACGATTCTAAGGGGTTTGGTTTCATCGAGCAGGACAATGGTCCTGATGTGTTTGCACACTTCTCGGCAATTAATTCAGAAGGCTTCAAGTCTCTGGCTGAAGGCGAGCGTGTCAGCTTTGACGTTGTAGAAGGCCAAAAAGGTCCTCAGGCAGCGAACATTCAGAAGCTTTAAGCTTTTTAGTATATAAGCTGTGAAAGCCCCACGGAATTAATTCCGTGGGGCTTTTTTTGTTATTAATGCTGAGAGGTGTTTAGGGTAAATGGATCCAGGTCAGGTTTGAAGCTCATAGATATGTATTGCGATCCTCGTCTGGTCCATGGGGACAACTGGTTCATGCCGCTGCAAAACTTGCTGACGAAATAGTCAAGTGTATTTATCAATAGATTTTCCAGTCCTGAGTCCGGTTGATAACTGTTAGTTAAATATCAACTAATTGGCTCCTCGGGAAACTGTGCAGATCATCTGACCCTTGCCGGAGCAGGGATGGCAGCCGGGATGCCTCTTTGGAAAAGAGCGTATTAGGTCTCGGATTCATTACGCTCTTCTTGTCTTTGATTACCGATACTGTAGCGACAGGCTCAAAAAAAATTAGCATGAAAATCAATATAAAGAATGTGGTTCCTGAAAAGGAATGCTGTCCTGCCAGCATGGTGAAAAATATGTTGATATGTTATTTTCGGGTCGAGATAAAGGACTTGAATGATTGCCTTTTGTTTTGTGCCCGCTAATCGTTTAACGGGAGTAGTTTAACAGGAGTACAGTATGGAGTTGAAAAGCCGCGGTGCAATACTGAATGTCATTGAAATCCTGTCCAGTCAGTATCTGCAAGGGAAAGTGCGGGCAATTCGGTTAGCTCTGGTCTCTCTTCTTTCTGGCGGGCACCTGCTTCTTGAGGATATCCCTGGTCTTGGAAAAACCAGTCTGGCGCTGGCCCTGTCGCGGGTGCTCGGTCTTTCGTTCGGGCGTATTCAGTGTACCAGCGATCTGTTGCCATCCGATATTACCGGGTTGTCGATCTTTGATCGAAAGGAGAATAGCTTTCGATTCATCAAAGGGCCGATTTTTAATCATCTGATTCTGGTTGATGAGGTCAACCGGGCCATGCCCAAGACCCAGAGTGCCTTGCTTGAAGCGATGGAAGAGCGGCGGGTCACCCTGGAAGGTGTGACCTACCAACTGCCTGACCCGTTTCTGGTCATTGCGACGCAGAACCCGGTGGAACAGGTCGGAACCTATCCTCTGCCAGATTCCCAGTTGGACCGGTTTATGGCGACTACCGGTCTTGGCTATCCTCCTGCAGAGCTTGAACGAAATATTATTCAGGGCGGAAGTGTTCGTGAAGAGCTGGAGAAGATAGAAGCCTGCCTGACTCTGGACGAGATTAAAAGCGCCCGGCAGTCGGTGCGGGAAGATATCTATTTGTCGGAAAAAATTGCAGGCTATATTCATGATCTGGCGCTACGAAGCCGAACACATCCGATGGTTTTGTCTGGCCTGTCCACCCGTGGCTGCCTCAGTCTTGCCGGAGCCGCACGCGCTGTCGCCTATCTTGAAGGACGGGATTTTGTTGTACCCGAGGATGTGCAGCAGGTGGCTGTCCCGGTCTGTTCTCATCGTTTGATTCTACGTCCTGAAAATGAATCATTACTTAAAGAGGAGGTCTTCCAATCGCTGATGGTCGAGATTCCCGTACCTTTAGTTTAAAATTGACCCGGTCCGGCACAGTCTATATTGGGATGACCCTGCTGCTCGGATTTTCTGCGGTCAATACGGGGAATAATCTACTTTATCTTCTGGTTTCAGCGTTACTCGGATTTATGGCTATCTCAGGCTTGCTGGGCCAGCAGAACCTGAAAAATCTGGCGCTGGAGATCATACCACCGGAAGAGGCCTATGCGGGTCATGCAACCCTGATCAGGATGAAACTCCTGAACCAGCGGCGTTGGCTACCCGCTTTTCTGTTGCGACTGGAACTACCGGACGGCAGCACTCTCTATCCCGTTGTGGAGCCTGGGGGGGAGCTCTCTCGTCCGCTGCCGATCACCCCTTACCGGCGCGGTTATCAGGTTGTTGGCCCGGTCTGGGTCGGCTCTCATTTTCCTATAAATTTCTTTATCCGTTCCCGTAGACTGCCGGGTCAGCTTGAATTTCTGGTACTTCCGGCCCCTCAGCCCTGCCCTCTGAATGGTTCTGACGGGGAGGAGGTCGTCGGTGCGGCCAGAGATCTTCCACATTTGGGAGCAACTGGTGATCTACAGTCGATCAGCGACTATCACGGCACAGAGCCACTTAAGGATATTCACTGGAAACTTTCAGCTCGACACGAAGAATTGAAGGTTAAAAGGCTGAGCAGTCAGGGGCAGCAGCCGGTCGTTCTTGACCTTGACAGGGTTCCCGGAACTAATCTTGAAGAACGGCTGGGGCGGTGCTGCTACTTGATCAATCGATTGATGCGCAACCAGCAACCGGTTGGACTGCGTTTGCGAACGCTGGAAATTGCTCCGGCCCTTGGAAGGCCTCATCGACTTCGGATGTTACGGGAACTGGCACTCTATGATCAGCATTGAAAGGGTCTTGCAGGCACTGGTCTATCTGGCGGCTCTGATGAGTGTGACGCCACTGTTTCTCTTCCTTGATCCGTTCACTCAGGTTGTGTTTTGTCTTGCACTGGGAATCGGAATTATCTGTGATCGGCGCCGGCACTATTGGATGAAGCCACTGCCGGCGACCCTCCTGACCATCATCTTTTTCTTTGTCTACCTGATTCAAATCAGCAAAGAAAATGTGTCATTGCCAGTCGTTAACCTGTTGGTTCTGCTGCTGTCGATTCGACTGGTCAGTGAAAAGCAGGGGCGTCACATACTGCAGATATTTGTGCTGACAACGTTCGGGCTTGCCGGATCGACACTGTTGTCATTAAGTTCGTTCTTCTTCATCTCTCTGGTTACGCTGGTTCTTCTGGTAACCTGCGGTCTGGTCTTACTCAGCTTTTATGGTGCAGAACCCGGACTGATTCTGAGTCGACGACAATGGCGACTACTGATGTCGACAGGGCTGTTGCTGCCAACAGGGTCGCTGATGTTGATGCTGGTGTTGTTCCTCATTCTGCCCCGGACCCAGTACCCGCTTTGGAATTTTCTCAATACACCGGCCCGCTCCAGCATCGGTTTCAGTGAACAGGTTCGACCAGGCTCTTTTGCTGATTTGTCAGAGACGAAGCAGATAGCTTTACGGGTTGAAATGGAAGAGGTAGCACCCGCGAACCTTTACTGGCGCGGGATAGTGTTAAACCGGACTGACGGCACCACATGGCGACGTGATAGCAATCCGCCGGCGGATCGGGTGACTAGCGGGAAGGGTGAACACCACCGGCAGGAAATCTTTATCGAAGCCAAGATGGATCGTTTCTTACCCGTACTGGAGGTTCCGACCCAGGTCCAGGGGCTGTCAAATAGACAAAATGCCGACACTGTTTACACCGCACGCCGGGCGCTCAGAAAACAGACGCATTATAGCGTCCTATCGTCCTTTGGTGGGATGCGTTCACTTTTGAATGAAAATGATCAGACTTTTTATCTGCAACTGCCAAGCGAGGTGTCACCGAGAGTTTCAGCCGTAGTTGCTGAAATAACAAGCAACTCAACCTCCACGGCAGATAAAGTTTCTGCCATTGAGCGATTCTTTTTTTCTCAGAATCTGATATATACCTCAACGGGACTGACTCCGACCCATACCCCTGTCGAGACCTTCCTGTTTGAATCAAAGCAGGGCTATTGCGAATATTTTGCATCGTCTTTCGCCTTGTTACTTCGATTGTCAGGTGTTCCGGCCCGACTCGTCGGTGGCTATATGGGGGGAGATTACAATGAGTTGGGTGGCTATTATCTGGTCAGTGAAGACCTGGCCCATGTCTGGGTTGAAGCCTTGGATGACAATGGCCGCTGGCAAAAAATTGATCCCAGCCGATATGCTGTTAATGGGGAAACTGCCCTCGGAAGTCGGGGAGTGCGTGGGGCTTTCTCTTTAAGGGTTTTTCTCGATACACTCGATTATTATTGGACGCGGATGGTCATCAGTTATGATCTGTCTTCACAGTTTCAACTTCTCAAAAAAGTGGGAAGTCGATTTGAGTTGATCAGAAAGATCGATATTAACGCTGTCTGGAAGACTCTCCTTCTGCCAGTGCTTCTTGCCCTGACAATATGGGGTGTAGCATGGTTTAGGAAACGGCCGAAGCGAGAAGAGCGATTACTCAAAGATTTCCAGCGACTTATTGGGAAAAAATATAATATAGATCTCACTTCAAACATGACCGGACTTTTTGATTTGGCTCGGCGGACCAATGAGCCTCTTTGCCAGGACTTCGCAGATCATTACGGCCGGGTCGTTTACCATGATAGATCTTTTACGCATGAGGATTACAAGGCACTCACCGCCATTCTTCAGGAAATAAGAAGCCAAAGAGCAGGGAAGTAATGGTTTTTTATCCAGTCCACGACAGAGTTGAAAATGAACGGAAACTGTGAAACTATCAATTCATGGCTTCAAGCATTTGATGATAAGTTCTAACCGCCTCTGCAGAGGAGAAGGAGAATCAACATGCCTTTTATTCAAGTGATGATCACCGAAGGCGCAACCAAAGAGCAGAAAGCTGAGCTGGTTGAGGGTATTACCGATTTGATGGTCAAGGTATTGAACAAGAACCCGGCCACGACTCACGTTATAATCAAAGAAAATCCGACCGAAAATTGGGGGATTGCCGGTAAAACGGTCAAGAAATTAAGGGCCGAAGGGTCAACAAAGATTTCACAGAAATAGCTCACTGCTAACTTTGAGGAGGTCTGTACGTGTCAAACCCTGGAGAATTCTTGCAGGCTTGCGCTGATGGTAAAGTATGGCTGTACTGCACTGCCTGTGATCAAGCCAAAAACTTCAGAGATGTCGAGCATATAGATTGTATCGAAAATCCAGCCTGTTGGGATGCTGAACCCTGGTGGCAGGATACCAGGGTTTTTAAATGTCCAGATTGCAAGACCGAGCAGAGATCGAAACTGGAGCTGCAAGCGGGTTAAGCGTTTCTGCAGGGGATTATTGTGCGAACGGGCCGGGTGATTGCAATCACCCGGCCCGTTATTCATTTGAGGCGGTTGTTCTGAGTGATCGGAGTCAGTCTATGAGGAAAAACTTTTCCTTGGGTACACTGCAGACTGGGCATTTGTCCGGAGCCTGGTCATAGACCGTATTGCCACAGATTTCGCAGACATACAGTTTACGCTCCGTTAGATCGTTACCATTTTTTACTGCGGCCAGGGCTTCGCTGTAAAGGGTGTGGTGAACCTCTTCTACGGCCAAGGCATTGCGGAAAGACGCTTCAGCAGGTTTGTCTCCCTCCTCCTGTGCCTGTTTCAGGTAGGGCGGGTACATCTTTTGAAACTCAAACCCCTCACCCTCAATCGCTTCCACCAGATTTTCGGTGGTATTTTTGATTCCGCCCATCGCTCTCAAGTGAGCGTGGGCGTGAACGGTTTCAGCTGCCGCTGCGGCCCGAAACAGTTTAGCCACCTGTGGCAGTCCATCTGTTTCTGCTCGCTTGGCAAATGCCAGATACTTTCGATTGGCCTGACTTTCTCCTGCAAAAGCATCAGCAAGATTCTCTTTTGTTGTCATGTTGATTCCTCCCAACTGTATGATTTTCTAAAAATGAGTCGCCAAAGCTATAGCATGTTAGGCGATCTCCCGATGTAATGAATTCCATAACAAAAAATACATTAAATAGTTCGACAGCTCAATTTCTATCTGCTCAATCGCGGCAAAATTTTTGCCCCACTTTCGGATATCCGGTTACAGACAAGATTTTTTAGTAAAAAAAAACAGTCAGGATCAGGCCCGGGAGAAGGTGACTGAAGAGCGGCTGCGATCTTTGACCAGCGGAGACAGGTGAACAGCAGCCCCAACAACGAGGCAAAGAGGTTGGAAGGGGGATGCCTCTTGATTTTGGCAACAGCCTTGTTTCTACATTTCCTCTCCATGTCCGATCTGTACATTGCGAGTTGCCGTGATTACACCTATGAACAAAACCGGTCTTATTTTATCCACATTCTGGTCTATGTGCTTTTTACCCTCTTTTGAGTCATACCTATCTATGTCAGACATGAAAATTTCATGTTCTATTACTTTCTCCGCCTTCGGTGAAAGAAAACAGGTCCACATTTACGCTTTTACTTCAGCATAGACCAAAGAATAATGGTTCGACGGGTAGCGATTTTTCTCTGGATTACAGAACTAGTTATTAAGCCTGATTCGATGAAGTCGGGAGTTTTCAAGGCAGCCTTGCTTGGTGCCAGTTAACAAAAATTTCGTGAAATTGTAAAAACCCTTACCATTTTAGATAAAAATATTGTATTAATTACAACTTGTTTCACGTTTGTACTGATGGAGGTACCATTGAGGGTAGCCCTGGTGAGCAACGAAGCCGCCTAAGTCTGGTCTGTAAAAAAGCCTGCTGGCGGCTTTTTGTTTTTTCGTCGGCAATTCCCTGATAGTCGTTTTCATCACCATTCAATGAGGAGGTTCCACATGAAGAGAAGTCTCAAGAATCTGTCGTTAACCTGTCTCGCTCTGCTGATCGCTATTCCTGCGTTTGCTGCAGACACCATTAAAATCGGCTTCAACATCCCGATGACCGGAGATATTCCGGAAGTTGGCGAAGGCTCCAAAAACGCTGCTGAAATGTATCTTGCTGATATCAACGGCGCCGGTGGTCTTGAAGTCGGCGGCAAGAAGTACATGCTTGAGTTCATCTATATGGATAACGAGTCGAAAGCCGACTCGGCAGTCAACGCTGCCCTCAAACTGATCGAACAGGAAGAGGTCGTGGCGATTATCGGCCCCAACTCCTCCAAGCAGGCCGTGCCTGGCGGCGGTACTGCTAACGAAAACCGTACGCCAATGATCAGCCCTTGGTCGACCAATCCGAATACCACGCTGGATCGTCCCTGGGTTTTTCGCGCTGCCTTCCTCGACCCCTTCCAGGGGCCAGTCGTAGCCGATTTTGCGGCCAAGAAGTTCGACGCCAAAACTGCGGCAGTGCTCTTCGACGTTGCTAACGACTATTCAGTCGGACTGGCAGAAGTTTTTAAAGAGGCCTGGGAAGCCAAGGGACTCGGCCCGGTCGTAGCCTACGAGTCGAATGGTACCAAGGACCAGGATTTCTCCGCCCAGCTGACCACCATCATAGCCGCCAAACCAGATTTTATCTTTGTGCCGGAAAACTACAATCAGGTCGCCCTGATCATCCCGCAGGCGCGTGACCTCGGTTACAAGGGACCCTTCATGGGGTCCGACGCCTGGGGAACCCCGGATCTGGTCAAACTCTGCGGCGAGCAGTGCTACGGTCAGTACTTCTCAACCCATTATGCTGCAGCCGGTGCCAAGGGAGCGACCAAGGTTTTTATCGACCGGTATAAGGAAAAATACGGTTCAGAGCCTGCTGACTACGCCGCCCTGACCTGGGATTCCATCGGTCTGATGGTGGAAGGGATCAAGAACGCAGGCATGGTCGACTCCAACCCGCGCAAGATGCGCAAAGCCATCCGCGACGGTCTAGCTGCCATCAAGTCGTTTGACGGCGTCACCGGATCGTCCAAGTTTAATGAGCAAGGCGATCCGATTAAGTGTGCTGTTGTCGTTAAAGTCTCCGACGAAGGTACCTTTGTCTTCGAAGAGTCTGTCTGCCCATAACGAACCTGTAGCATTGGATCGATAAAAGCGGGGGTCCTTGGGCCCCCGCTTTGCCGCGTCTGAAGTGAGGGGCCTGGATGCCCTCGCGATTCCAACGTTTTACTAAGGAAAACCCCGTGGATTTCATCATTCAAAATGTTTTGAACGCCCTGCAGTGGGGGAGCTTTTATGCTCTCATCGCCCTGGGTTACACCCTGGTCTACGGGGTGCTGCGCCTGATCAATTTCGCCCATGGCGATATCTTTATGGTCGGAGCCTATATCTCTTTTTTCGTCGCCGGATTCCTGCTCGGCCCGATCGTCGGACTCTCTCCGGTGATGGCCTTCGTCGTGACCGTACCCTTAACCATGGCCCTGACCTCGCTGGTCGGTGTGACCCTGGAGCGGATTGCTTACCGTCCTTTGAGGCGCAAAGGTGCGCACCGCCTCTATGTAGTCATCACTGCACTGATGTGCGGCCTGATTCTCGAGTACTCAAATTTGGCCTTGCTTGGCGCCAGTCGCTTGAAATTCCCTGAACTGATCGAAAAACAGATCTGGAACCTGGGCGGTGTCACCCTGACCAACCTTAAGGTCATGGTTATCGTGGCCGCCATTCTGGTCTTTCTGTTTCTGCAATGGGTGGTGACTCGTACCCGGGTCGGGATGGCGATGCGAGCTATCTCTTATGACAAGTTTGCCATCCCGCTGATGGGTATCCCGATCGATAGCATCATCGTCGTCACCTTCATCCTCGGCTCCGGTTTTGCCGGTCTGGCCGGGCTGCTGTTCGCCATGAGCTACCCGGTTCTGGAGCCGTTTATGGGGATGCTGATCGGTTGGAAGGCCTTTATCGCCGCTGTTGTCGGTGGTATCGGTGATATCAAGGGCGCATTTGTTGGCGGCTTCCTGCTCGGCTTCATTGAGGTCGGCGTAGTCTCTGTTTTCCCGTCGACCTATCGAGACCTGTTCGCCTTCACCATCCTGCTGCTGATACTGTGGATGAAACCTTCCGGGCTGTTCGGTATACCGCAGTCTACCAAGATATAGGTTGGGAGTTAAAGATATGAAAAAATACTCTCTCAACATGCTGCTGATCGTCTTTGCCATCGGGCTACTTTTCGCGGCTCACTTTCGCATTATCGACAGCTACATCCAGATTGTCGTCATGACCATCGGCATCAATATCATGATGTCGACCAGCCTCAATCTGGTCAACGGAAACATGGGCGAATTCACTTGTGGCCACGCGGCCTTCATGTGCATTGGGGCCTATATTTCATCGATCCTGTCTGTGTTCTGTTTTGGCACCAAGTTCGGCGCCCCGCTGTTACCGGCCGCCTCGGTAGTGATCGTTTTTCCCATCATTCTGCTGATCGGTGGCGCGGTGGCCGCTCTCTCCTCGCTTTTGGTTTCTGTTCCATCCTTCAAAACCCGTGACGACTACCTGGCCATCATATCCATTGCCGTCAACTACATGATCATCTCGGCCATAGAGAATATGGACTTTGTCGGAGGATCGCGCGGATTTCAGGGGATGAAGGATACGGTCTGGGCGATGATCGACATCTTTGATGGCCCCTGGATGCTTTTCTGGGTCATCAACTTTACTGTCTTCACGGTTTGGGTGATCCGGCGCTTCATCTCTTCGACCTATGGTAAGGGCGTCAACGCTATCTGCCAGGACGAGGTGGCGGCCGAGATCATGAGCGTCAACACCAACAAGATCAAAATCATCAACTTTATGGTCGCTGCGGGACTGGCGGGTTGCGCGGGAGGCCTTTATGCTCACATCATCGGCTACGTGAATCCGCAGTCCTTCAATATCCTCAAATCGACCGAGGCGATGGTCATGGTCTATCTCGGGGGCATGGGCTCTTTGTCCGGTGCGATTATTTCCGCCGTGATCTTTACTGGTCTGCTTGAAGTGCTTCGCTCCCAGGCGATTGTCGACGGTCTTCTTTCACCGATCACCTTTATGTTTCCCGACTGGGAACCCTCAGCAGGCGTCATCAAATGGGTGATGATCCCGCTATTGCTGGTCATTGTCATGCAGTTCCGCCCCGAAGGGATCATGGGCAACCGGGAATTGGGAGATGTCTTCCCCAAGCTGAAGAAATTTTATAGGTTTAAGTGATGGCACAAACACTAGTACAGACAGATTCGACGCCAGTTCTCGAAGTACGCAGCTTGACCCAGCGCTTCGGTGGTCTGACCGCCGTCAACGATTTCAATGTCAAGCTGCTGCCTGGTGAAATGACCGGGCTGATTGGCCCCAACGGTGCTGGCAAGACCACCGTCTTCAACTTGGTCAGCGGTTTCTACCAGCCGACTGAGGGGCAAATTTTAGTAGACGGAAAACTGACAGCCGGTTTCAAACCGCACAAAGTCACGGCGCTCGGCGTTGCACGAACCTTCCAGAACATCCGACTCTGGAATGACATGACGGTGCTCGACAATATTCGCGTCGCTCAGCACCACTGGCTCGGTTATGGCTTGTTTCATAGCGTCGTCCGCAGCAAACGTTATCTGCAACGAGAAGCGGAGATCGCCAAAGAAGCTAACGAATTGCTCGAGGTGTTCGATCTGCAGAAGTTTGCTGATGAATTGCCAAAAAACTTACCCTACGGCACTCAGCGCAAATTAGAAATTGCCCGCGCCCTGTCAACTCATCCTAAACTGTTGCTGCTTGATGAACCGGCCGCCGGCCTTAACTCCTCAGACGTCAAAGACCTGATCCGGCTGGTGCGCTGGATTCACGAAAATTTCGATGTCAGTATCTG
Source organism: Geopsychrobacteraceae bacterium (assembly GCA_035267105.1). GTDB lineage: Bacteria > Desulfobacterota > Desulfuromonadia > Desulfuromonadales > Geopsychrobacteraceae > BM509. Next base: position 40,857 of record DATFMC010000057.1, on the reverse strand, counting down.
GATGATTGAGCATCACATGGATGTGGTTATGGACCTCTGCAATCAGATCAAGGTCATCGATTTTGGTCAGACTATTGCCGAAGGCACGCCGGACGAAATTCGCAACCACCCCGCGGTTATCACCGCGTACTTGGGAGATGATAATATCTGATGCTTCTGCAAGTCGAGAATCTTGAAGTTAAATACGGTAATATTCAGGCACTGCACGGAATCAGCTTTCATGTTAATGAAGGCGAGATCGTCACCCTGATTGGCGCCAACGGTGCCGGTAAGACCACCAGCCTCTATACCATTACCCGACTGCCGCCGCCGGAAGCTCCGCGCGTAGTCGGCGGTGACATCAAATTTAAAGGTGAATCGATCCTCAAAACTCGCCCGAGTGACGTGGTCAAGAATCTGAACCTCGCTCTCTCTCCGGAGGGGCGGCGGATCTTTGGCAACCTGACGGTTATGGAAAACCTCAAGCTGGCGACCTACGCACGGAAGAAAGATGCCGATCTCGACGCCGAGTACGAGCGGATTTTTGATCTCTTTCCGCGACTCAAAGAACGCCGCAACCAGCGGAGCGAATCGCTCAGTGGCGGTGAGCAGCAGATGCTTGCCGTTGGCCGTGCCTTGATGACCGGTTGCAAAATTCTGTTGCTGGATGAGCCGTCAATGGGGTTGGCGCCAGTTCTCAAATACGAACTGTTTCGTAAACTGAAACAGCTCAATGAAGAAGGGATGACCATTCTGATAGTTGAGCAGAATGCAAACCTTGCATTACACCTGGCGCACCGTGGTTACGTTCTGGATACCGGGACGATTGTTGCTGAAGGGTCCAGTGAAGAGTTGTTGGGGAATCCGGAGGTGAAAAAAGCTTATTTGGGTGGGTAAGTTTTCCGAAGTATATTTAATTCAAACAAAAGGCGACCGGTTTCGGTCGCCTTTTTCATTCTGATCTATAGAATTGACATGCTGATCTGTACGTCATTCCATTGATCAACTGCACCTTCCAGCGAAGCCCCGCTCGCCATCTTGTCGCAGGAATTGTTTGAGCAGTAGACACCCCAGTTGCTGGTGGGTGCAAATTCGCTGGGACCGAAGACTTTGGATCTGCCACCACAGCGGCATCCGAGAGGATTGTTTTTGCGATTGATTCCCATGATTTCTCTCCTTTATAAAATACCCTATATAAGAATTAATAACAGATATACTCTTCGGCTTTTTCGGTGTCAATATGTAAAAATAGTAAAAAATTATATAAAACGGCGGTTTGGCTTTATTGCTTGAAAAAGTATAGTGGTTTTAATGTGTAACGGAGTGTGACGGGGTGATAATGGAATTAAAAAAAAATAGTTTGGAGGATTTAGATCGAGGTTTTGTTTTCAATAATTTCGATGCACAGTGGTTAAGGGGCGCGGTCCCGCACTTTGCGTTCTTTTTTTTGAGCGTAAAAAAAATTATGATGCGGATGGCATCCTTGCCGGTTTCAGATATGTATAAGATTCAACCCACCTCCTGGTATTCCCTCACCCTGAACTCAACCCCCAGTTCGCTAGCAACCCGTCGGCATGCATCAATATCTACCCCGGGATAAGTCACAGCAGAAGCCACCACCTCTGGAATACAATCCTTGGCCAGAACCAGAAACTCCTTCACCGCCTGATAACCCCCATCAACAAACTTCGACTGACAAAGCTTCTGATAACTCTCTCTATCTGGAGCATTAAGCGATACAGAAATCGCATCAACCAACCCAGTTAGTTCTGGCAATATATTTCGCCCATAGACCATGTTGGCCTGTCCGTCGGTATTGATTCGAACCTTTACCCCTTGCTTCTTCAGCCAACGAGATAACTCAATAACCAGATCAAGTTTCAGCAGTGGCTCACCGTAACCACAGAAAACGACCTCTACGTACTGGCCCGGATCGCCGATCGCACTTTTCAACTCTTCAATGTCAGGTTCATGGTCGAGCTTCAATTCATGCCCTTTGACGACAAAATCATCAAACTTGGCGCAAAAGATACAGGTGTTGGTGCAACGGTTGGTGATGTTCAGATAGAGGGAATCGCGAATCTTGTAGGCAATCTGTGTGGACTGATTAACATCACCGATGCCGAACAGGTCGAAAGCATTACGACTGGTCACTCGTGCCACATCTTCAATGGACAGGCTCTTGACTTCGGCAATTTTTTCCGCTGTGTAACGAACATAGGCCGGCTCGTTGCGCTTGCCGCGAAACTTCTGTGGAGACAGGTAAGGACAGTCTGTTTCCACCAGCATCCGGTCGATAGAAATCGCTCTGACGATATCTCTGACTTCCTCGTTTTTCGGATAAGTGATGGTCCCCGGGAACGAGAGATAAAAGCCTAGTTCGATGCAGGCGCGGGCCATTTTCAGATCGCCGCTGAAGCAGTGCAAGACGCCGCCGACACTGGCTGCATTTTCCTCGCGTAGCATCTGCAAAACCTCATCGTGTGCATCACGGTCATGAACGATGATCGGTTTACCGACTTCTTTTGCAAGCCTGATCTGACGCCGGAAGGCTTCGCGCTGTTTGTCGCGAGGGGCGAGGTTGCGGAAAAAGTCGAGGCCGATTTCACCGATGGCAACAACCTTTGGCTGTTTTTGCATTTCCCTTAACCGATCAATCGCGGTCTCATTGCATTTCGCCGAATCGTGCGGATGGATGCCGACAGCGGCATAGATATCCTTATGCTTTGCGGCTAAGTCGATGCTGGACTGGGAGCTTTCCAGATCACAACCAACGGTCAAAATCTTACTGATCCCTGACTCATGGGCTCTGGCAATGGTCTCTTCACGATCCTGGTTGAACTGGCTGCCATCAAGATGGGCATGGGTGTCGATCAGTTTTGGCTGTTGCGTGGTCATTGCTCTGTGCTCCAAATAAGGAACGGGGCACAAACAGCGCCCCGAACCAGTTTGACCTGTATTATACTATGAACTCTTATTCCGCCTCAATCCTTGGGAAGAGAGGTTGAGCTTTGGCGATTGTCGTTCCGGCTTGCAAACCACCCCATTGGTCGTTCCCTTCAAGAGTGACTTCATCACCACAACCGAGAATGTCAAGTATTTTAACGGCGGTATCGGGCATGAATGGCGCTATAAGCAGTGCGATCAATCGTTGTGCTTCCAGCAGGTTGTACATTACTGTGGCGAGACGTCCTTTTTGGCTCTCATCTTTTGCCAGAGCCCAGGGGGCCGTCTCGTCTATATACTTGTTACCCGCAGAGATCAGCTCCCAGATGGTCTGCAGTGCCTTGTTAAAGGCCAGGTCTGAATACTGTTTATCGAGTAGCTCAATCGCTTTTGGGAAGCGCGCGGTAAAGACGTGATCCACGTCTTCGGCGTCAGCAGCCTGGGGCAGAACGCCATCAAAATATTTGCCGAGCATTGCTGTTGAGCGGCTCAAAAGGTTGCCAAGGTCGTTTGCGAGGTCGGAGTTGATCCGTGAGATCAGCGAGCTATGTGAAAAATCACCATCAAGGCCGAAGGGGACTTCTCTCAACAGGAAGTAACGGATCGCGTCAACGCCGTATGTGTCGATAAGCATGTTTGGTTCGACCACGTTAAGCAGGCTCTTGCTCATTTTCTGTCCCTCGACAGTCCACCAGCCGTGAGCAAATACCTTTTTCGGCAGAGGCAGGCCGGCAGCCATGAGGAAGGTCGGCCAGTAGATGGCGTGAAAACGAAGAATGTCTTTGCCTATGACGTGGACGTCCGCAGGCCAGAATTTTTCGAACTGGCCGTTATTGTCTTCAGGATATCCGAGGGCTGAAATATAGTTGGTCAGGGCGTCGAACCAGACGTAGATAACATGTTTATCGTTCCCCGGTGCTGGGATTCCCCAGGAAAAGGAGGTTCTGGAGATCGACAGATCACGTAAGCCGTCCTTGACGAAGCTGAGAACTTCATTGCGGCGACTCTTCGGTTGTATAAAGTCCGGGTGGTCCTCGATGTGTTTGATCAGCTGATCCTGGTATTTGCTCATCCTGAAAAAATAGGACTCTTCCATTAATTTTGACGTTGGTCGTCCGCAGTCAGGGCAGGTGCCGTCAAGCAGTTGGGTCTCGGTCCAGAAAGTCTCACAGGGGGTGCAGTACCAGTCCTCGTAATAGCCCAGATAGATATCGCCGGACGCCTCGATTTTCTTGAACTGCTCACTCACGGTATGTTTGTGGCGCTCTTGCGTGGTGCGGATGAAGTCCGTGTTGGAGATGTTGAGTTTGTCCCATACCGACTGGAAGCGTTTGACGACCCGATCTGCAAGTTCCAACGGGGTTTCGCCATTTGCCTTGGCTGCTGTCTCGACCTTCTGTCCGTGTTCGTCTGTCCCAGTCAGAAAGCTGACATCAAAGCCGCGTGCTCTTTTATAACGAGCCAGGACATCGCAAGCGAGGGTCGTGTAAGCATGGCCGATGTGTGGCACGTCATTGACGTAGTAGATCGGCGTGGAGATGTAAAAGTTTTTATCCATTCGGGCTCTCCTCGTGGGGCTTTGCTATTTATTATTATCGTTCTGAGACGTTGGCTTCGGACGATTACGTGGTCGGCGTCTTCTTCTGCGAGGGCGCTTGGCCGAATTTTCCTGTTTTTCCTCAGGTTTGGCGGAGGGGTCTACGCTCTGTCGTTTTTCTACAGGGCCTCTGTCCTGCCCCCTCTCTGACTTGTCGCTTTTGTCTTTTTCTCTTCTTTCTTTATTCCGATTCTCGTCATGCGGAGCGTTATTGTCATCGCTACGACCTGAACCACTGTGTCTCCGACCTCTGCGCCGGTTCGGCTTGTTTTTTTCAGTGGCCCCAGTGGTCTCCTTTTTAGTCACCGCTGGTTCCTGCTTTGGGGCTTCTTGTTCTACTGTCTGGTGGCGTTTGGATGAGTCTTCTTTGCTGGCCCCTTTCAGTTCGTTGAGGGTGACTTCGCGTCGTTGACCATCTTCGTAGACGGTAACCGATTGCTTGAGTACGTTCACGCCGATAACATCAACCTGCCCTGAATCAAGAGTGATCTTTTTACCACATTTTGGCAGGTTTTTTCGCAGGTCGTTGTAGGTTTCGTATTCATAACCCAGGCAGCAGAGTAAGCGGCCACATTGGCCGGAAATTTTGTTTGGGTTCAGTGCCAGCCCTTGTGCCTTGGCCATTTTGACCGAGACCGGGGCAAAGTTACGCAGGTGAGTGCAGCAGCAAAGCTCCCGCCCACAGACGCCCAGACCACCGACCATTTTGGCTTCGTCACGAACACCGATCTGGCGCATCTCGATGCGGGTGCGAAAATACTGCGCCAGGTCACGGACCAGTTCACGGAAATCGACCCGCCCATCTGCGGTGAAGAAGAAGACAATCTTGGAACCGTCGAAGAGATATTCGGCACGCACCAATTTCATCTCCATTTTGCGTTCCTTGACCCGCTGTTTGCAGTAATGCAGGGCTTCCGTCTCTCGGGCGGCATTTTTATTTGCCATCTCCAGATCGGCTTCGTTTGCGGTGCGCAGAACATTCTTCAGCTTGGGATGCGAGCTGTCCGGGGTTCCCTCATGCGGAAGTATGACCACCGTTGCCAGGGCACGCCCCCGCTCTGTTTCGACTATAACCTTGTCGCCGATAGCGAGTTCCATGTCACCGGCGTTGAAATCGAAGATTTTCCCCGCGTTCTGAAATGAAACTGCGACGATTCTAACTTTATCCATAAAGCAAGTGAGTCCTTTTGTTGTAGTCCTGATCAAGCTGCCGTGGAAATCCGCATCAGCATGACTTCCATCGCCAATTGGCGGTTAACGTTGCGTTTCAGGTGCAGACGCCCTTCATCAAGAGCTTCGAGTTTATGTATCAGTCCAGCGACTGTTTCTCTCTGAACCTGTCGATGCAAAATCTCGCGGAGATCAAGATTCACCAGATCCTCTTCCGGACGTCCATGTAGCAGGAGTAGCAAATCCCGATAAAAGGCCTGGTAAATATCCAGAATTTCCGGGAGTTGCTCCTTGTCTTCAGCCAGTTTTTGAGCCAGTTCCATCAATGGAAAAATACTCCCCGAAGAGAGCGCAATCAAGGAACGGATCAACTCCCGACGCTGTTCCAGGTAGAGGTCACGATTGTTGCCGAATGCTTTTTTGAAGCTCCCTTCAGAAAGAGCCGCCAAAACTTTTGCTTCAATTTCACTCAGCTCCAGCCGTGATTCCAGAATCTCTGCCAGCCGGTTCTGTGCCAAACGGCGAAACGGCAGCCTCTGGCAACGGGAACGGATCGTGTCGAGCAAAGCCTCCGGATGGCCAGTCAATAGAATCAGCAGGGCTTTACCCTGTGGTTCTTCCAGTGTCTTTAAAAGCGCGTTTCCGGCAGCCGGGTTGAGCCATTCTGCGCCATCAATCAGGCAGATTTTGTACTCAGCTTCCATGGGGCGGAGTGATAGCTCTTTTTGCATCTGCCGAACCTGATCGATTTTGATCAAGGCCCCTTCGGCGTCCAGTATATGCAGGTCCGGGTGGTTGTTGTGGTCTATCTTGCGACAGGCTGCACAATCTCCGCAGCCTTTTCCGGTCTGGCAGGCCAATGCACGAGCAAGCGCCAATGCCATCAGTCGCTTGCCGATCCCTTCCGGCCCTTCGAACAGGTAGGCATGGGCCAGTCGACCATTTAGAAGTGCCCGGCGCAGAATCTCTTTCTGTTGCTCATGGCCTATGATGCTGGAAAATGTCATTGGCCTGACCGCTGTGTCATGAACTGTCCGATTGTATTTGCAATCTCAGTGTGGATCTGCTGCAGGGTGCGATCCGCATCAATTATTCTGAAACGCAATGGTTCTTCAATCGCCAAGGTATGATAGCCCGCGTGCACCCTCTGGTGGAATTCTAAAGCTTCTCGTTCAAAGCGACCTTCAGTGTTGTCCTGTTGAAGAACCTCACGTTGCAGGGCCCTGCCAAGCCCACGCTCTACAGGCAGATCAAGGAGCAAAGTCAAGTCTGGTTTGATCTCCTGAGAGGCCAGATGGTTCAACTGCTTGATCAGGCTGTGATCAAGTCCGCGTCCATACCCCTGGTAGGCCAGGGTGGCATCGGTAAATCGATCACAGAATACGGTTTTTCCAGCCTGCAACGCCGGTCTAATGATCTCGCTGACGTGTTGGGCTCGTGCCGCAGCGTAGAGCAGCAGTTCTGAACGGTGAACCAGCGAACTGTTTTCCGGGTTGAGCAGAATGCCACGAATGCGATCCGCTATTGGACACCCGCCCGGTTCCCGAGTGACAACAACCTGCTGCCCCTGACTTTGCATTTTCTCCGTAAGAAGCTGGATCTGGGTGGTTTTTCCTGAACCTTCGATCCCTTCGAAGGTGATGAAGCAGGCCATGGTTGATGGTGTCCTGTCTTGGTGGCGAAAGTTCCCGTTACCGGGGATTTCGAAGCCTCAGATAGCATTATTGTTAAACGTTGCATTATAATGAAATGAACCCATTGGAATCAAGGATAAAGGGTGTGACGTGTCAGAACGCTACTCTGTGCAAACCGTTGTCAATTGCCTGAAAAATGAGCTGGTAAACAAATTGAACTGCTGAGAGCTTTACTATATACTCCGCGCATTCTTTCAGGCTGGTCAGGCGTGAGTATGCGCCGTCGAATCTGCCTGCTTTTTTTTGAGCAGTTCACACAGTAAAGAGGTGACGATTAATAATGCAGGATCATTTTCTGGACGATCTGGAAGAACAGATCGGCTACCGATTTAATAATCGCCTGTTACTCTTGCAGGCTCTGACACATAAGTCGTTCAGTAACGAACAGCCTGGTGAGCCCGTTCTGCACAATGAAAGGTTGGAGTTTCTTGGCGACGCTGTTTTGGAGCTGGCGGTCAGCAACCGGGTTTTTATCCACTATCCCGATGTTCCTGAGGGCATTCTGACCCGAATCCGTTCAGAAGTGGTCAGTGAGAAGGGGCTGCTGTCCATCTCTCGTCGCCTCAATCTCGGCGCTGGCTTACGTCTGGGCCGGGGCGAGGAGATGAGTGGTGGGCGCGAGAAGCCAAGCCTGCTTTCGGATGCTCTGGAGGCGCTACTGGGTGCGGTTTTCTGTGATGGTGGATTTGCTGCCGCCTGTCAGGTCGTCGATTCCTTGTTCGCGGAGATGATTAGGAAAATGGCTGACAGCCAGTATGGAACTGATCATAAAACCCGACTGCAAGAGGCGTTGCAGGCCCGTTTTAACCATTTGCCGCAGTATGCTTTGATTCAAATCTCCGGTCCTGATCATCAGCGTGTTTTTACCATGGAGGTTCGCTTCAGGGAAGAACTCCTCGGGGTAGGAGAGGGCTCCAGCAAGAAAATTGCTGAACAACAGGCTGCCACTGAGGCACTGAAACATCCACTACTGAGTGGAGAAGGGGAGGTTGCTCCGTGATGACGGAAGAGACAGTATTTCATTCCGGGTTTGTCTCGATTGTCGGACGACCGAACGTTGGGAAGTCGACTCTGCTCAATCAGATGCTCGGGCAGAAGATCGCGATTACCTCGGATAAACCGCAGACAACCCGCAACCGCATTCTCGGAATCCATAATTTCGATCAGGGTCAGGTTCTTTTTATCGATACTCCCGGTATCCACAAGCCGAAAGGGAAGTTGAATCGTTTTATGGTCGATCAGGCGGTCTCGGCCTGTTCCGATATCGATCTGGTTCTGTTTCTGGTCGAGGCCAACGATCACCCGGGTGGTGGCGATGAGTATATTCTTAATATCCTAAGACGAAGTGGGGTGCGGGTTGCGCTGATCATCAACAAGATTGATATGATCGAACCAACCCGGTTATTGAAGTTGATCGAGTCTTACAGCGCTGTCTTTGATTTCTGTGAGGTGGTGCCGATTTCGGCCCTCACCGGAGATGGTGTCGAGCGACTGGTCAAGGTTGTAGAGCCTTGTATGCCTGAAGGTCCTCGCTACTATCCGGAAGAGATGATTACCGATCAACCGGAACGAGTCATTGTTGCTGAAATGATCCGCGAAAAGGTTATGCGACGAACCCACGAAGAGCTTCCCTACGGGGTTGCTGTACAGGTTGAATCTTTCACCGAGAAGCCGGAGAAGAACCTTGTGGTGATTCAGGCGGTGATCAACGTCGAACGTGATAGTCACAAAAAAATTATCGTGGGACGACGTGGTCAGATGATTCGCACTCTGGGGCAGGATGCACGGCGTGAAATAGAACGATTTCTGGGAACCCGGGTCTATCTCGAGCTGTTTGTCAGGGTAGAGAAGGACTGGACGCAGAGTGACAGGATTTTACGAGAGCTTGGCTACGAATAAATTTGAGAGTTTGAAACGTTGTGTTCTCATCTGAAGAGATGTTCTTTTGCAGATACTTTGCTGCAGATACAAAAAGTGAGTCAATTATGTTACCCGTTGTTGCAATCGTAGGTCGCCCGAATGTGGGCAAGTCGACCCTGTTCAACCGGATTCTCGGTCAGCGCAAGGCGATAGTTGAAGATATGCCTGGAGTGACCAGAGATCGAAACTATGCAGAAGTGACTCGCTATGACCGTCCATTTTTATTGATCGATACGGGTGGTTTTGAACCGGTGACGGAAGATCGACTGCTTGTTCAGATGCGTGAACAATCGCAGCTGGCGGTTGAAGAAGCCGATGTTATTATTTTCCTGATGGATGTTCGCCAGGGGCTGACACCTTCCGATCAGGAGGTTGCAGAGCAGTTGCGCCGGACCAATAAAACTGTTTTTTATGTTGTCAACAAAGTAGACGGGACCAGTCAGGAGGTCCTGGTTTCAGAGTTTTATGCCCTGGGCGTTAAAGAGATTCATTCTCTCTCCGCTGAGCATGGCCAGGGAGTTAACGGTCTGCTGGATGACCTGCTTGAGTTGTTGCCAGTCTCTGCTGATGGCACAGAGACCACTGGCGAGGTCCGGATGTCTGTCATCGGGCGCCCCAACGTGGGCAAGTCTTCGCTGGTCAATAAACTGCTTGGGTTTGAAAGGGTGGTGGCGAACCCTACCGCTGGAACCACCAGAGACAGTATTGATACCCCCTTTATCCATAACAACCAGCGTTACGTGTTGATCGATACGGCTGGCATCAGGCGCAAAGGTAAGGTCAGTCAGGCCCTGGAAAAGTATAGTGCGATTCAGGCACTCAAAGCGATGGACCGGTCACACGTGGTACTGATGGTGATCGATGCGGAAGAGGGAATCACCGATCAGGATCTGTCCGTGGCTGGCTATGCCTATGAAAAAGGGCGCGCGCTGATTCTGGTAGTGAACAAATGGGATTTGCCTGAAAAGGATGAAAAAAGTATGGGACGCTATATTGAAGAGGTCAAGCGCCGCTTTAAATATCTGCCTTTTGTACCGGTTCTTTTTGTTTCGGCTTTGACGGGGCAGCGGATTGGCAAAATCATGCCTTTAGTGGAAGAGGTCGCGGAGGAGTTCAATCGTCGTATCACGACCGGTTTGCTGAACAAAACCCTTGAGGATGCGGTGCAGAAACATCCACCGGCGATGGTGCGCGGCGGGCGAACCAAGATTTATTACGCAACCCAGGCAGCGGTGCGACCACCGACGTTTGTCCTCTTTACCAATCGACCCGATGATATCCACTTTTCTTATGAACGTTATCTTGGCAATTGTTTTCGTGATGCGTTCGGTTTCAAAGGATCGCCGATCCGTATACGGTTTAAGGGGCGGAGTAAAAAAGAGGGGTTCCATTGAGCGCTGGTTGGAAGTTTCTTCCACTACGCCACTGTTGGTGTCCAGTTTTTATAGGAAGTAGTCCTTTACTAGGGTGGGCTTCTTCGCTATATTAATGCCGTCTTAAAAACTGTTATCATATCAAACTTGCTGCATTCTATAGTTTTTGTAATATTTTTTTCTTTTTCGGGGAAACGCAGTTACTTAGGTAGAAGAGTAATGCAAAGACACTGAACGGGAATACGGGGATTATGGGTCTGGTTGGAAATCTTGAAGATCTGGGTCTTGGCGACATACTGCAAATAGTCAGCCTCAGCAAGAAGTCTGGTGTTCTGACACTTGAGAGCGGTGGGCAGAACGGCTCTGTTATGTTTCTTGAGGGGCAGGTCGTTCGGGCAACATCAAGTCAGTTTAAAGAACATCTCGGAGACATTCTTCAGAAGTATCGTTTGATTGAACGCGCAGACCTTGAGCGTGCTCTTGAAATCCAGGCTGAGCTCGAACCGCACCAACCTCTTGGCACAATTCTTTCTCAACGCTTTAAAATTCCTCAGGAAAAGATTGAAGCAGCGATCAAGGCCAAGATTGAAAGAATCGTTTACAGTTTTTTTGCCTGGACAGACGGTGTCTTTTCCTTCCATCTGGAGGAACCTGAAGCGTTCGGCCCTGCTCGACTAAATCCGCTCGATTTCATGCTGGAACAGGGTCTCAGCCCGCAGTGGCTGGCTGTGGAAGGGAGTCGTCTGGTCAAAGAGGGGCGAATTCTACCTGACTGGCCTGGTGAAGACCGAGATGAGGGTCAATTCGAAGCAGCGCCGGTTTCGTTTCCGGTCTCAAACGTTATTGAGCAGGAAACGGCGAACGCTGTTGAGGCCCAGGTGGTTCTTGGCGCAGGTTTGTTGCTGATTGTTGATGATGATTCCTCGACCCGTAAATCGATGTCCAAAGCCTTTATGCTTGCCGGATACGAGGTTGAAACTTATTCTCGCCCCGCTGAGTTTCTCGAAGCCTGTGATCGTTGTGTTGGCAAGGGACTGAAACCGGCCCTACTGGTCGATTTAATTATGCCGCGTCTGGATGGTCATGGAATCCTCGGCGGGATCGAGATCATGGAACTGGTCAGGCAAAAATACCCACGACTGCCACTGCTGTTGATGACAGATCATCCCAGTGCTGAAGCCGAAGAGAAGGCTCACGAGCAGGGTGCCCTGGCGGTGCTGCGAAAACCGAGGAAAGAAGATGTTCTGGAGCCGGTCGGGATTGAGATATTGAAGGGACTGGTTGTTTCCGTCTCCTCTTTGCTGCCACAACAGAAGACAGAAGATCCTGAAAAAAAGTTTCGGCTTGCTGACGATCTGCTGGAGCTTACTGCTGAAGAAAGGTCGCTTCAACCACCATCGATTGAATCTCCTGGGCTTTACTTGCTTAAGGGGATGTTGCAGGAACTTGCCAGCCCTCTGCTGGGTGGCGGCATTATTCTCCTGACCTTGCGGTTTGCCAGCGAATTGATGAACCGGGCGGTGATCTTTGATGTCCGTGATGACTTTATTGTCGGTCTCGGCCAGTTCGGGCTCGATTCCGTGACAGGGCACGCCGATGAGATGGTGCGAAAAATGCGTCTGCGGGTCTCTGATGATTCTTTGTTGTATCAGGTTTTAACGCAAAAGGTTGCGTTGAAAACCAAACCGGGGACCGGTTCAAGCGATCATCAGTTACAGAGTCAGTTGGGGGGCGAGGAGGCGAGTGAGGTATTTTGGGGTCCGTTGGTCAGTGAAGGGAAAGTTGTCGCCATTCTTTACGGCGATAATCTGCCTGATAAGAAATTGATCGGCGATGTCGAAGCGTTTGAGGTTTTTCTTTCACAGGCCGGGATGGCGATGGAAAAGGTCTTGTTGGAGCGACGCTTGAGCGAGCAGAAAAAAATATAAATCGATTTATTTGATGTCGGGCGATAATGGTTCATCCATTTTATCGTCAGTGGAGTTATTTTGATAAAGATACTGGTCACAGAGGATTCGGCTACGATGCGTGCATTGATTGTTGCAACGCTGGAAGCTATGGATGACTTTACGATCGTTGAAGCAGAAAATGGTTTTGAAGCGCTGCGAATTCTTCCGCGTGAAAAAGTCGATCTGGTGATTACTGATATAAATATGCCTGATATTAACGGACTTGAACTGATCAAATTTATTCGCAGCAACCCACAGTATACGACAACACCCCTTCTTATTATCAGTACCGAGGGGAGCGAAAAGGACCGGGAAAAGGGCTTGGCCCTTGGCGCTGATGCATACCTGATTAAACCGTTTCAGCCTGAAGAGTTGCAGGGGCTGGTCAGTAAATTATTACCATAAGGACGAAGCCGATGAGCACAGGATCGCAACAGCCGGTAGGAGAGTTTCTTGCCGAGGCTGAAGATCTGCTGGGAAGCTTAAGCCAGAAATTCTCCGCCCTGGCTGAGGGGATTGGTGATGGTGGTGTCAGTCCAGATCTTTTAAACGGAATCTTCAGGGACGCTCATTCGATCAAGGGGCTCGCTGGCATGTTCGGTTTTGACGACATTGCCGAGCTCTCTCATCACCTGGAAAGTCTTCTCGATCACCTGCGGCTTGGAAAGCTTTCTCTGAATACCGTCCTCATGGATTGCCTTTTTGACGCCCTTTCTGATCTGATAGGTCTGGTTGAGGGGAAGGGCGTTAACCCGGACCGAACGCATGATATTTCTGCCAGTGTTGCAGCTATTCAGAAGTTGTTGAATAGTAAGAGTGACGATTTTTTTGATCCGTTGGCCGGGTTGGACATTGACCCTGAACTGCTTAATGTCCTGACCGAGTATGAAGAACACAGGCTCCAGGAAAATTTGAATCGGGGACATTATCTGCTGCTGGTTAAGGCCGTTTTTTCTATCGACAGTTTTGATGTTGATCTCGCGGCGCTAACAGAAAGCCTGAAAGGCTTGGGCGAGGTCATCAGTACCTTGCCCGGCGTCAATAACAATCGTCCTGACTGTCTGGCCTTCCAGCTTCTTTGTGGAACCCCGGACTCGGGTTCTGAGGTTTTTGAAAAACTTGGCAATGAAGCGTTCCAGGTTGAGGTGATCAGCGGTCTGCCGTCTGTTGCAGAAGAGAACGAGGAAGAGGATTCTTCTCTTGCGACTGGCCAGAAAGAGGCTGATTCAGCACCTTCTCAGTCCATGAGATCTTTCAGCCGTACCGTACGGGTTGATATCAGTAAGCTTGATCATCTGATGGATATTGTCGGCGATCTGTCGCTGGCAAAAGGGGAGATCTCCCGGATCAGTGAAGATCTGCTCGGACATGGGCTTGCTCAGGCCAAGGATCTTGAAAAATCATGCCACATCCTGGAGCGGCGACTTCTGGCACTGCAGACGGCAGTCATGGATGTGCGCATGGTTCCGGTTCGACAGTTGTTCGACAAGCTCAATCGGATCATACGTCGTATGGCGCAGGAATTAGGCAAAAAGGTCCAGTTGGAAATCAGAGGTGGAGATACCGAACTCGACAAGTTGATCGTAGAAGAATTGGCTGATCCATTAATGCATATTATTCGCAATGCTCTCGATCATGGCATCGAAACCGGTCCGGAGCGAGAATCGGCAGGGAAGTCTGAAGTCGGAACCATTACCCTGTCTGCATCACCTCGAGGGAACCATGTCGCCGTCGAGGTCCGGGACGATGGACGGGGGATTGATACGGAGAATTTACGTAAAGCAGGTATTGAGCGCGGTTTGATCAAGGCCGATGCTCAGATGACGGAGCAGGATCTTTACGGTCTGTTGTTCCAGTCCGGCTTTTCGACCCGTGACGAGGTTAGTGAGTTTTCAGGGCGTGGTGTCGGAATGGATGTCGTGAAAAATAATATTTCTGCGCTCTCAGGTATGATCGATCTGGAGAGTCGTGTCGGCGAAGGGACCTTGCTGACCCTGACCCTGCCTGTGACATTGGCGATCATAAAAGCCTTGGTAATCCGCTCCTGCGGCCGGGATTTTGCCATACCTCTGACTTCGGTTCTTGAGACCATTATCCTCGATCCCGGCATGACTCAGACTATTGAGGGTCGACAGGTTTTGGAGTTACGGCAGAGTACTCTGCCGTTGTTGCACTTGAATCAGATTTTTCAGATGGAATCCACCGAGTCGGCAGGCCCGAACCAGTTTGTCGTCGTCGCCGGATTTGCTGATAAGCGGGTCGGCATTATTGTTGACGATCTGTACGATCAGCAGGACGTTGTCATCAAATCATTGGGAAAAGCTCTCTCCTTTGTGAGGGGAATTTCCGGTGCTGCAGATATGGGAAATCAGCGCACAATACTGGTTTTGGATGTGGGAGGGTTGATAGAGGGGGCGTTGCGGGGCGGAGTAATGGCTGATGTATAAGTCCTTCTATGGATTAACAGAGCGACCTTTCAGTAAAACTCCAGACCCCCGATTTCTGTTTTATTCAAAAGGCCATAGAGAGGCGCTGGCCAGACTTCTCCATGCCGTGGAAGAGCGGGATATTGTCCTGCTGACTGGCGGGATCGGTTGCGGGAAAACTACACTGTCCCGCGCTTTGATGGACGAACTGGATGATAAGTATCTGGTTGTCCTGTTAACCAATCCTCGTCTTACTCCATTGGAGTTTCTACGGACCTTGGCTTTTCGATTGCATATTGAAAAACCTGCTGAATTTAAGTCAGAGCTCCTGGAGCAGTTGGGAAAACAACTTTATCAACTTTATCAGGAGAAAACTCATCCCGTTTTGATCATAGATGAGGCCCAACTCGTACCGCATAAGGACACTTTCGATGAAATTCGGTTACTGACAAACTTTCAACTGGATGATGGGAATCTGCTAAGTGTCATTCTGATGGGGCAGCCCGAACTTCGAACTCGGCTTGGGCACGAGGTCTATGAGCCGTTGAGGCAGCGGATAGGTATTCACTTTGCTCTGGGCCCTTTGGATGAAGAAGAGTCGGCTGCCTATCTGCAACACCGTGTGCACTGTGCCGGTGGTTCGGAAGATCTTTTCCAGCCTGATGCGATCAAAGAGATAGCTCGGTTTACAGGTGGCGTACCACGCAAGATAAACCAGGTCGCCGCGCTTGCACTTCTTGAAGGTTTTGGAAGGGGGTGTGCCAGGATAGATACTGGAATTATCACAGAGGTTATCTCTGAACTGAGAGATCTTTGACTTAGTTGTTCGGGGTTTGTAAATTAATTATTTTTACTTTCAGGACGTAAGAGGATTTCTGCTATAATTTCTCGACTAGGGCAACATTGGCCGTTATTAGGTACTCAGGTAGATAATGGATCTTGCTGAAATAAGGAAGAAATCACGGTTGCAAAATGCTTCTCAAAAAGCAGATTTGCAAGAGAGCCAATTGTTACAGCCAGCACCTGTTCAGGTTGATGATATTTCTTCAGCAAGGCCGCTGAATAAGTTCTTGGATTCTGATGCCGGCTTTGTGGGGGCTACTGAGGAAGAGTACGCACAGGATCTTCAGGCTCATGACATTGATTCAGAAGGTGGTGCAGTTCAGTGGCTAACTTTTTTCCTGAATGATGAGGAATATGCGCTGGGTCTATCTGATGTTGTGGAACTGGTTCGACCCCGGCACTTAACTGAGCTACCTCAGGTTCCAGATTATCTGTTGGGGATTGTTTCGTTGCGCGGGGTGATTGTTCCGGTTATTGACTTGAGCCTGCGATTGAAACTTCCTTGTTCTGATGATGTCAGTCAACAACGGATTATCGTTTGTGCTATGGGGGATCAGCAGATCGGTTTACAGGTTGACAGGGTGGCTCAGGTCGTGAAAGTCAGGCGAGATCAGGTCGAGCCCCCACCGATGGTTCTGGATGCCAATGCTGGTGATTTTGTTGCTGGGGTCGGACGTATTAACGGTCGGATGCTGGTCCTGCTGGATCCGGAGAAGGTCATGGACATCTGCCCATTAGAAACTTTACCGGTGTGATTTTTGTAAATCGTACGCCTTTATAATTAACAGAGCAGTGAACTTGAAACGACAACCTGCGGAGGGTAGATTTTATGCAGAAGAAAATTTTGATCGTTGAAGATGAAGAAAGTTTGTTGAAACTTGAAAGTATCCTCCTTACGACCAAGGGTTATCTGGTTCGTGGAGCGACGACCGGGATCGCCGCTCTGGAGGCTGTCGCAGAAGAAAGACCCGATTTGATCCTGCTGGATGCTATGTTGCCCGAGATGGATGGGTTTGAGGTCTGCTCGAGGGTCAAAGGTGATCCTGAAACTCAAAATATTCCCGTTGTACTGTTGACCGCCAAGAAAACCCCCGAAGATATGGCACATGGTAAACAGGTTGGTGCTGATGAATATATTACCAAGCCATTCAAATCAGCGATGGTGATTGAAACAATTGAAAAACTTCTTATCTAGGTTGTTGTTGTTTTAATGTTACAGCATCGGCTTGAAGGTAGTGAAAATAAAAAAGCGCAGAAAGTTAAACTAGCCTGCCTGCGGGTCGGAGATGGTTTCTATGCGCTGGACATTATGTGTATCCGTGAAATAGTCCGGCCTCTTCCGATAACTCCGATCCCCAAAGCACCCCCTTTCATTGATGGTGTCGTTAAACTGCGACAATCGGTTATTCCGGTTGTCGATCTGCGCCGTCGCTTCGATCTGCCAGTGGGGGATCAGGATCAGCAGCAGCGTATGATCATCTGTGCCGTAGAGGGCCGTATGATTGGACTGATAGTTAATGAGGTTACTGAGGTTCGCAGTTATGACCGGGATGAAATACATCCCGCTCCTTATTATCTTTCCGGAAAGAATGCTAAGTTGTTCCCTGGGGTATGCCGTAAAGGTGAGCGATTGTATATGTTGCTTGATTTAAAAAAAATACTGGAGAGCGATCAGCCAATAGATGGTCATAAAATGAATCAGCAGGCTCTGGCTGCCGGGACAGAAGGGAGTGAGATTGCCTATGATTATTAACTGTCCCGCTTGTAAGGCCGCGATGCGTCTTGACAAAGTGCGTTTTGCTGGTAAACGACTATCACTCCGTTGTCCAGCTTGTCAAAAATCATTTAAAGCTGAAGTTCCTCCGACTTCAATCGCAACTGTGCTGATTGCTCACGGATACCCTAAATCATTTACTGAACTTAAAGCGGTTTTGACTCAGGACAATTTGACGATACTGACCTGTAGTGAAAATGATGATGCGTTGCGTTTGCTGCGTGACAACCCGGTTCGTATTTTACTGCTTGATGTTGCTCTGACAGGTTCTTTTCCGTTTGAGCTGATTGAGGAGGCCCAAAATAAATCTTCGGATAACCCGGTTAAAATCATACTGCTTCCTTCTGTTTACAATAAGACGGCTTACAAAAGACGGCCGACATCTCTCTATGGAGCAGATGCCTATCTGGAGTTACATCATATAGGTGATCGGTTGCTCCCTTTATTGCGTGATCTCTGTCCCGACCTCGAACTTAGAGATCCGTCCGCCGGATTCTTCCGCCCTGCGCAGGGCGAGGAGAGGAGCTTGGCTGATGTCGAGGGGAGACAGTCCGCTGAGGAATTGGCGCGCCTGTTGATTGCCGACATCGCTCTGTACCATCAGGAACAGATTGAACGTGGCGTCAAAGAGGGCAATCCCGCTCTCTACCTCGCAAATGAAATGACTGAAGGGAGAAGGCTCCTCTCCGAACGAATCGCGCCAGCGATATTAAAACAGCAGGATTTCCTCCTGCAGGCGCTTGAGCATTTTGCAACTGAGCGCCATAAAGAAGAGCCGAGGCTTTAGTTTTAGCCACTTATTGTCTGAGTATCGCAAATTACCTCGCGACATTTCCGTTCTCAGCTTTTGACCTGGTAAGAGTCTATGGATGATAATTCATTGGAAAGTATAAGACTGCTTAACTCAGCCGTCGTAGAGGACCGTCTGCAGGCTGTACGGACCTTGTCTGCGATCAATCCAATACCTTTAGAACTCTATATCAAGGCCTTTGGCGATCAGGATTGGCGAGTCCGCAAAGAGGCTGTCAGGGGCTTTCTGTCTCTTCCAGATCTGCAGCGTTTTCTTGCAGAGATCATTGAACTTCTCCACGATTCAGAAAATGCCGGACTGCGCAATTCTTCCATCGAAATTCTTATCAGTCTAGGCTCACTTGCCGTTCCGGTGCTGACAGAAAAAATAGCCTGCCCTGATGCTGAAGTTCGCAAGTTTATTATCGATATCCTTGGAGAAATAGGATCTTTGGGTTGTGAAGAAGCAGTATTAAATGCTCTCTCTGACCAGGACACGAATGTTCGCTATGCCGCCGTTGAAACACTTGGCAAGCTTAAAATCGAAAACGCAGTTGGTCCACTTCTGGACCTTATGGAGACTGCGGATACCGGCCTTAAATTCACAATTCTGGAAGCGTTATCTTTGATCGGGAGGGATATTCCGATCGACCGATTAAGCTGTTTTCTGGATGATCGGGTTCTTCGAAAAACAATCCTCGACTGTTTTGGCCGAATCGGTGGTGTTGACGTCCTCCCTTATTTGGTTGAAGGACTCACGGATCCGATGCGGAAAATCAGGGAGGCCTCCCTCGGTTCCCTGGCAACTTTGGTTGTTTCGTTGCCGAATGAAGTCAGGATGGCATTGAAGGATGCCTCGAATGACCTGGAAGGTCACCTTGTCGAACTCCTGAATTGCTCATCGGAAAGAGATCAGCGTGCGGCAATCAGACTTGCCTCGATGGTCGATGGAACAAAAATTGCGCAGTCGCTGCTTCCATTGCTGGAAAACGATAATTTACGAGATGATGTTGTTCATGTCTTTCGCTCCCGGGATAAAGACTTTTTTGCTCAGTTGCTCTCTGAAAACCTTGAGCCTGAGCCGATGACCAGACTCTGTTTAATTTTTCTGGCCGGAGAACTGCAGAGCTCTGCCGCTCTCCAACTGGCGATCGACGCACTTCGTGAACCTGATCCTCAATTGCGTTTTACCGCAATATTGACACTAGGGAAGATCGGTGATGAGGCTGCACTGGAAATGTTGGTTGAACGTCTTCAGGATGAAAATCGGGATATCTGTGATGCTGCCGTAACCGCCCTTGAGATGTTTGGCCCGGAATCTTTCGAGAGGATAGCAGCTGCTGTCAACCCACTGCTTCATTTGCCGGATGCTGATCTGCGTATGCGAGCAGTACGTATACTGGGCTCTATTGAAGGACCGAGTGTTGAAAAAG
Organism: Geopsychrobacteraceae bacterium; assembly: GCA_035267105.1. Taxonomy (GTDB): domain Bacteria; phylum Desulfobacterota; class Desulfuromonadia; order Desulfuromonadales; family Geopsychrobacteraceae; genus BM509. Next base: position 20,964 of record DATFMC010000057.1, on the reverse strand, counting down.
CCTTGCTCATGGCGTTGAAAGATCCGGATGCCGAGGTTCGCTGTGAATCGATAAGGTCTCTGCGTGGCTGTAATGCAGAAGCATTCGTCGAGGGTTTGCAACTTGCCTTAAGTGATGAGGTTGCAGACGTCAGGCGTCTTTCTGCCGAGGCGTTGGGAAGGTGTCCGGGATCCCAAACACTTTCGGCTTTGTCTCTGGCGATGGATGATCAGGATCCTTGGGTGCGTGCAGCGGCAGTCCGCTCTCTGGCGAGCTTCCCTGAACCACAGGCTGATCGATTACTTGCTCAGCTTGTCGGTGACCCGGTCGGGCTGGTTGTGATTGCTGCTCTCGAAACCCTCGCGGCGAGACGTTTCGAGTTGTCTGATTCCTTCATTGAGCAGGCTCTGGAGCATCAGGATGAGGAGGTTGTAAAGGCTTCTATCGATCTACTGGCTCGTAGTGAACGCGGTCTCTTATTCACATCGCATGGCTCATTACTGCTCAATCACTCCCACCGGGATGTTCGCATCCACACTGTGCAGACCATGGCCCGTCATTGTGGTGGCGAGTGCCTGCCGCTGCTGGAACAGCGTCTACGTGTTGAAGGGGATGCCCTGACTCGCCAATCACTGGAAGAGTCGATCCAGATCCTGCGACGGTGCGGGAGCTGAGCAAGCTATGTTTGTTTTTAAAACCGATATCCCAATGCGTGAGGAAGAGTTCCATCTGTTACGGGATTTTGTTTACCAGTATTGCGGCCTCCATTTTGATCTCGATTCTAAATATCTGCTTGAAAAAAGACTGAATAAGCGCCTTACACAGCACCGGCTGTCGAGCTTTCGGGATTACTATTACCTGCTTCGTTACAGTCGCGACAAAGATCAGGAACTCGCAGCTGTCATCGACCTGTTGACAACTAATGAAACTTATTTTTTTCGCGAGGACTTTCAACTCAAAACGTTCACTGATGAGATAATCCCTGAGGTTTGCGAAGAGAAGAGGCAACGAGGTGAGCGAAGTTTACGCATCTGGAGTGCAGGCTGCTCCAGTGGTGAGGAACCGTACACCATTGCTATGTTGCTGATGGAGCGTCCCGAACTGGTCGCTTGGAACATCAATGTTATTGGGACCGACATTAGTCAGGATGTGCTGTCGAAAGCCAGACATGGGGTCTATGGCAGCAACTCTTTTCGGGCGACAGACGATTATTTTCTGAGTAAATATTTTAATCCCTGCCCCGAAGAAGAAAAAAAATGGAAAATTGACGATCGGGTCAAGCAACGGGTTTCAATAAGCCATTTGAATCTTTTTGATAGCCGTCGGGTTTCCCTGCTTGGGCAGGTTGACCTGATTTTCTGTCGCAATGTTATTATCTATTTCGATCTTGAGTCGAAGCGGATGGTGATCTCCAATTTACATGACAGGTTGGTTTCTGGTGGTTTTCTACTGTTGGGACATTCTGAGTCACTGATGAATATCAGTACCGATTTTCAACTTAGACATTTTGTAAATGACATGGTCTATCAACGACCTATTGCATCAACCGGAGGGATCTGTGGCTAAGTCCATACGTGTTCTGGTTGTTGACGACTCGGCTTTTAATCGAGTAACAATCGGGAAAATGCTCGAAGGCATGGCCGGGATAGAAGTGGCTGGCTATGCTTCGGATGGTGAGGAGGGCTTGCGCAAACTGGTTGACCTGAAGCCTGATCTCGTCACCCTGGATCTGGAGATGCCCCGCATGGGCGGACTTAGAATGTTGCAGATCATTATGCAGAGTCTGCCAATCCCGGTTATCGTTGTATCCTCTCTCTCGGAAAATCACTATGTTCTGAAGGCTTTGGAGTTGGGAGCAGTAGACTTTGTTGCAAAGCCGGGTCGACCTGTCAGCCCTGAACTTTATTCGATTGAAAAAGATCTTGAACTGAAGATTCGTGGTGTGGTCCAGTTCGATTGTGTGCCACAGCCCGTTGTCCCTGAAAAGACAGACAAGGAAATGCCTGGAAAGGTCAGGCCGCTCTCGGAGGAGACCCCGACTCGTTTGGCCTCAGCTGTTGTCATTGGTGCTTCGACTGGTGGACCACCGGCGTTGCATCAACTGTTCGGTTCCGTTCGAAAAAAGGTCCCGATCGCCTTTGCTGTTGCTCAACATATGCCTCCTGGGTTCACGGCATCATTGGCTGCACGACTTAATGAAACGTCCACTTTAAGCATCCGTGAGGCCAGCGATGGTGATAAAATGTTGCCCGGGCAGGTTTTGATCACACCAGGTGGTCGAAATATGGAATTTGAGAGAGTCGGTGATGACGTTGTGGTTCATGTTGTCACTCCCCCAACTGAACAGATCTATACCCCTTCGGTCGATGCCCTTTTCAAGTCAGCTGCACCTGTATATGCGCGCAACCTGCTTGCCGTTGTGTTGACGGGGATGGGAAATGACGGGAGTTCCGGGGTGCGAAAAGTCTGCGCTTATGGCGGAAGGATTATTTCAGAAGCAGAAGAAAGTTGTATCGTGTATGGTATGCCGAAAGAGGCTGCGGCTACCGGTATGGTTGAAAAGGCCGTACCTCTGAATAAAATGTGGCAGGCTATAATCGAGCGTTGCCATCAGAAATAAATTAGATTTTTCTTTCAGCTGTTTCGAAGGCTGGAAATTTTTGTGTTCTCCTGCTAGGATGACGCTGATTTTCATGGAAAGATGTAGTTCTGTATATTTTGAGTGCTGTTTTGACAGCGGATGCAGGTGAGGCCAGAATGTCCGATCGCGATGAAAATATGGGAGCGACTCAGCGTGCTGAGGAGTTCCTTCAGGTGTTCAAAAGGGGGGCAGAGTTCACTCAGGATCTGCTCAAAGAGAATGAGCGTCTGCGTTTTCAGATTCTGAAGCTTGAACAAACGGCCAGTGACGTTTCAACCTCTCCTGATGTTGACCAGTTGAAGAATCGTATCGGGGTCCTGGAATCGGAGAAGCAGGAAATTCTGGATCGAATCAAGGCGATTGAGCAGGAAAATATCGATTACGATAACCGGTATAGTGAAGTCGAGGCAGAAAACAACCTGCTGGCGAATCTCTATATATCATCCTATCAGTTGCATTCTACTCTAGAAATATCTGAAATAATTCGGATTATTCAAGAAATTCTGCTGAACCTGGTCGGTGTCGAGCAGTTTTCCATTATGCTTCTCGATGAAACACGGTTGACCCTCAGGCCTCTGGTCGTTGAAGGGACAGACCCGAAGTTAGTGACATCGGTCAAGGTGGGGGAAGGGGCTATCGGTGAAACCGTACAGACGGCTGCCCATCGTTTACTCGCGCCGGATGCGGCGGGAGATGTTTTTTCTGATCCGATCGCCATAATTCCTCTGGTGGTAGGACAGGACGTCATCGGAGTAATCAATATTTACAAATTGTTGCAGCAGAAGGTGAGCTTTTCCAATATCGATGAGGAATTGTTCAATCTGCTTGGTGCTCATGCGGCAACAGCCATATTTACGGCCATGCTGCACATTGAACAGGGGAGTCGTCCGGTTTTCCATGACAGTTTTTTCGCCCGGATGTCAGATACGCTTGGCTAAGTCTTTTTAATTGAGCCGCCTGATTGTCAGGAGGGATGTGTTTTATGTCAAATTTAAAAGTGCTGGTTGTAGAAGATTCACCAACAATGAGACAGTTGATCGTTTTCGCCCTGAAACGGATTCGGGGCTTGCAGATTGTTGAAGCGAACGATGGTGTCGGTGGATTGAAAAAGCTGTCTGCGGAAAAATTCGACCTGATTCTGACAGATATCAATATGCCGATTATGGACGGGTTGAAACTTGTCAGTCTGATTCGTAACGATCCGCAGTATAAAGTTGTACCGGTGGTGGTTATAACGACCGAAGGCGCTCAGGAGGATCGGGACCGGGCTTTGGCTCTGGGAGCAAATGAGTACATTACCAAGCCGATTCAGACAGCAAAGATTATCGAAGTTGTCCGAAGGCTTCTTGAGGTTGGCGGTTAGCCATCAACTTCGTCTGCTGTTGCCGAACTTGACAGGCTGGCATGGACGTGTAATAAGACGCAATTCATGCTCATTAACGGTTTTTTTAAGTAAATAGGGTTCAGGAGGAACTTTTGGCTAAGGAAGAAGCGATTGAAGTAGAAGGCGTGGTTGTGGAACCGTTGCCTAATGCAATGTTTAGGGTCAAATTGGATAACGATCATGTGGTGCTCGCCCACATTTCGGGAAAAATGCGCAAGTATTACATTCGAATTCTCCCCGGTGATCGTGTGACAGTTGAATTGTCCCCCTACGACCTGACTCGCGGGCGAATCACCTATCGCGCTAAATAGTTTGTAGTGCCGTGAACAGATAATCTGCAGACAACTGACTATCAGGTAGACCTGACTGAAGTCTCTGCTTTGTTTTTATAGTGATATTCGAATACCGGCTTGCGCCGGTATTCGCGTTATATGTCCTGTTTCTCCCGACATGGGAAAGGTAGCGTTATGTTCGCTACGGAGGTTATATGGAAAAGCAATATACCCCTGGTCTGATTGAGCAGAAATGGCAGCAAAAGTGGCAAAAGCATCATAGCTTCAGGGCCGAAGAGAATCCTTCCAAGGAAAAATATTACCTGCTTGAGATGTTTCCATATCCTTCCGGCAGAATACATATGGGCCATGTGCGAAATTACGCCATAGGTGATGTCATCGCACGTTATAAAAGAATGCGCGGCTATAATGTTTTACATCCGATGGGGTGGGATGCATTCGGAATGCCTGCCGAGAATGCCGCGATTGAGCATGGCACCCACCCATCCAAATGGACCTATGAAAACATTGACAGCATGCGGGTACAATTAAAGCGACTCGGACTCTCCTATGATTGGCAGCGAGAATTCGCAACTTGCGATCCAGAATATTCACGTTGGGAGCAGTTGATCTTCCTGAAAATGTTGGAACGGGGATTGGCTTATAAAAAGAGTTCCTCGGTCAACTGGTGTCCCGATTGCCAGACAGTCCTGGCCAATGAGCAGGTAGAAGAAGGATGTTGCTGGCGGTGTCATAATGTTGTTGAAGCGAAAGAGCTTGAGCAATGGTTTTTCAAGATCACCAGTTATGCTGATGAACTGCTCGACTGTACCGAAAAACTGACCGGTTGGCCGGAGCGGGTTCTGGCGATGCAGCGCAACTGGATCGGGAAGAGCTACGGTTGTGAAATAGATTTCCCGATCGTGGACAGTAACGATAAAGTCAAAGTTTTTACCACCCGGCCTGATACTTTGTTTGGTGCCACCTTTATGAGTCTTGCTCCTGAGCATCCGATGGTTTCGGCCCTGGTAACAGCTGCTCAGCAGACAGAGGTAGATGCCTTCCTGGGCACTGTCGCTACTCAGGATAAGTTGGCTCGCACCAGTGGTGATCTGGAGAAGCTCGGGGTTTTTACCGGTTCGTACAGTATTAATCCTTTGACGGGTGATAAGATACCGATATTCCTTGCAAACTTTGTTTTAATGGATTACGGAACCGGAGCCGTTATGGCCGTTCCAGCACATGATCAGCGTGATTTCGAGTTCGCTCGGAAATATGAGTTGCCGATACGAGTGGTTATTTGTCCGGCCGGGGAGACCTTTGCTCCCGATGAGATGACAGAGGCCTGGGTTGGAGACGGCCTGTTGATCAACTCCGAGGACTTTGACGGAATAGACAATCAGTCCGCCAAAGAGAAGATCGCCGCCTACCTGGATGAACGAAAAGAAGGGCGAAAGACAATCAACTATCGATTGCGCGATTGGGGGGTCTCCCGGCAACGTTACTGGGGAACGCCGATTCCAATCATCTACTGCGATGGCTGCGGCGCAGTCCCGGTTCCCGAACAAGAGCTGCCAATACTCCTGCCCCAGGATGTGGAGTTGACAGGTGAGGGTGGGAGCCCGCTTGCCCGCCATCACGAATTCCTGTCTGTCAATTGTCCGAAATGCGGAAAACCGGCACGGCGTGAGAGTGATACTTTTGATACCTTTGTTGAAAGCTCCTGGTATTTTGCACGATATGCCTGTCCCGATTTTTCCGATGGACCACTTGATCGCGATGTCGTCAATCACTGGATGCCGGTTGATCAGTACATCGGTGGCATTGAGCACGCGGTGATGCATCTGTTGTATGCCCGTTTTTTCACCAAGGTGCTGCGTGACCTGGGTATGATCGATGTCGATGAGCCATTTACAAATCTGTTGACGCAAGGAATGGTCTGCATGGAGACCCAGCGTTGTTCCGAACATGGGTGGCTCTACCCTGAAGAGGTTGAAAGTACCACCTGTACCAAGTGTGGTGCCGAAGTTGAGCTCGGCCGCACTGAAAAAATGAGCAAATCGAAGAAGAATGTTGTCGATCCCAACCAGTTGATTGATCAGTATGGTGCCGATACGGCACGACTATTCTCTTTATTTGCGGCCCCTCCGGAAAAAGATCTGGAGTGGAATGAACAGGGAGTCGAGGGTTGCTCACGGTTTATTGGTAGAATCTGGCGCGCGGTTAGTGATAATCTTGAAATAATCAGCGATTGCGGTCAGCCGGGCTTGGTTGCCGGTGATGCTGCAGAGCTCAGACGCAAGACTCATCAGACGATTAAGAAAGTGACGGAAGATATCGATGGTCGATTCCATTTCAATACTGCAATTGCTTCGGTTATGGAACTTGTAAACGCTATCTATGCCTTCAAGGGTGGAAAAAAAGATGCTCCTGTCCTGCGTGAAGCATTGGAAGCAGTTGTTCGTCTTCTCGCGCCTTTTGTTCCTCACCTCTGCGAAGAGTTGTGGGAAGTGCTTGGCTATGAGGATGGCGTTGAGGCCCAGGGCTGGCCCTGTTGGAGTAAGGATGCTCTGAGAACCAGTGAAGTTTTACTGGTGGTTCAGGTGAATGGCAAGGTCAGGGGCAAAATTTCTGTTGCTTCTGAAGCTGATAATCAGACAATAGAGGTTGCCGCACTTGCTGATGCAAATGTTCAGCGTTTTATCGAGGGAAAGCAGGTTCGCAAAGTCATCTGTGTGCCTGGTCGCCTGGTTAATGTTGTGGTTTCTGGATGATGCGACTGATTTGCCTTTTGCTGTTTCTGACTCTTTTCGCTTGCGGATATCAGGTTCCAGGGAACGGTAGCGCAATTCCTGATGGAATAAAGGCTCTTTATCTGCCGCTTTTTTTGAATCAGTCTGCCGAACCGCGCTTAGAGAACAGCGTCACCGATGCTGTTGCTGAGGCTTTCAGCCAAATACATTCGCTCCGTTTGGTGTCGGACAAGGGGGAAGCTGATACCTTTGCTGAAGGAGTTATTCTCTCTTATGGGACATCAGCTCTTTCTTATGATTCCCAGGATAACATTCGTGAATACCTGGCTTGGATGGCTATTGAGCTTAAATTACGGCGCGCTTCCGATGGTAAGCTGCTTTGGCAGAATCGTGTAGAGTGGCATGAGCCATACCTGACGAACGCCGACAAGTCGATACAGAATGATCTTGAAAATGCTGCGACTCGTGAGATCGAGCGAAGAATTGCTGATGAGCTTCTGTTTCGTTTACAGTCAGACTTTTAGGCACATAGATGACTCCTGCTGAACTGCAACAGGTTTTAAGAGAAAAGAAAATCCCAGAGCTTCTTCTGGTTTACGGTCAGGAAAGTTTTCTGGTCGAACGGATTGTACAACAAGTCAAGTCTGCGGTGCTTCCAGAAGGAACGGAAGATTTTAATTTCACTCAATTTTCCGCCAAGGATGCACTCGCAGAAGAGATCATTTCCACGGCTTTGACTCTCCCTGTTTTTTCCGAACGACGTCTGGTCCTGATTAAAAATGTTCAACAGTTACCCGCCACAACACAAGATCAATTGCTGGAATATCTGCAAAACCCTGCATCAGAAACTTGTCTGTTGCTAACTGGCGAAAAAATTGACAGTCGCCGCAAATTTTTCCAGACTTTAAGAAAACGCGGTGCTGCTGTCGAGTTCAAGCCGTTGTACGAAAACCAGTTACCTGCTTTTGTCCGGGAGCAGCTGTCCTTAGATAATTTTGACATTACCGGAGATGCATTGACTCTTTTCTGTTCCAGGGTCGGGACGAATCTTCAAGAAGTCAGGACCGAGCTTGGCAAACTGCAGACCTATCTGGGAGCTCTGCGCCTGATTGATGTTGTGGATGTGCAGGCCGTTGTTTCCAAGGTACGCTCTGAGAATGTCTTCGATATTGGTAATGCGGTTGCTCGTGGCGAGACAGGAAAGGCCTTCTCTTTAAGTAAAAAATTGATCGAAGAGGGTGAAGCTCCGCTGAAGATTCTTTCTCTGCTGGTTCGACATTATCGTCAACTCTGGAAACTTCGTGAGTTGCAGGTCAAGGGAAAGAATCAAAAAGAAATGGCAAGTCTGGTCGGGTTGCCCCCTTTTTTTGTAGACGGGATGTTGACCCAGGCTAAACGATTTTCCAGTCTTGATTTCAGGCGAGCATTCAATCTTTTTCTTGAAACGGATTTGGCAATGAAATCGAGTGGCGCCAATCCTGGTTCACTGTTGGAAGCGCTATTGTTAAATCTTGCTCAGAAGAAGAGATGATTAGAGTTGTGCAAGTTTAAAAGGGGCCCTTATGGGAGGCCCCTTTTTTAAGGTCTTGATGTTGCTTTTAACTACGCCAGAGTGTTGACCAGTTTGGTCAGACGTGAAATCTTACGACTGGCAGTTGATTTGTGGATAACGCCCCTTGCGGCTGTGCGGTCAATGTAGGGTACCGCTTTGGCCAGGGCTTCCTGGGCGGTATCGATTTCGCCCGCAGCAACAGCTTCGCGTACATTTTTAACCAATGTGCGCATGGTCGCGCGAATATGATTATTGCGAGCGTTGCGGATTACATTTTGTCTGGTGCGTTTGATTGCTGATTTGTGATTAGCCACTAGATATCTCCTAAGTATATGTGTCTGTCGTTGTATATCCGAATGGCGAAGTAGATAACATTGTATCGTTATCTAGTCAAGTTAAAACGAACTAATCGTGGTGGAGATTAGCTTTATATGCCGAGGGATTAGCTGTTTTGAGATATGGATTAAAATAAAATAATACATTTTGTATTGTTGTTTTGGGAGTGTGATGAGCCAAAGAACGAAAATATCAACAGCAACTGTGTCAATGGCAGTTGCCACGACCTGTAGCCGGATGGCAGGACTCGTCAGGGATGTCGTTATCGCTCGACTGTTTGGCGCTGGCTTTGCGACTGATGCCTTCTTTATGGCATTCACGATTCCCAATCTGCTAAGAAGGTTTTTCGGTGAAGGTTCACTGACGGCAGCCTTTGTTCCGACTTTTACTGAAATCTACCAACAACAGGGCGAAGTGGAAGCGCAAAGACTTGCTAATCGTTGTGTCACTCTGTTGCTGCTGGTTATGTTCTTTGTTGTTACGGCAGGGATTCTCGCCTCTCCCTGGATCGTCAGCGGTATTGGATATGGATTTGCTGAAGTACAGGGGAAGCTTGATCTGACCGATACCCTGAACCGGTTGATGTTTCCCTACATCGGACTGGTCAGTTTGTTGGCACTATTGACAGGTGTTTTGAATGTTCATGGTCACTTCTTTTTGCCTTCACTTTCTCCATTATTGCTGAATGTTTCGATGATCGTCAGTGCCTTGACGCTTGGGCAACTGTTCGAACAGCCCATAGTTGCACTTGCGGTCGGTGTTATTGCTGGCGGTCTGGTGCAGTTGTTATTACAGTATCCCGCTCTGTTGAAATATAGAATAAAATTCCACTTGGACTGGTCTTTTCGCAACGATCCTGCACTGCGTCGCATTGTCCTGTTGATGCTTCCGGGGATTGCCGGTGTAGCTATCTACCAGATTAATGTTGTGGTGACCCGCCTGATGGCGTCTTTCTTACCGGAGGGGAGTGTCTCATATCTTTATTACGGGCAGCGTCTCTTTGAGTTTCCTCAAGGGATTTTTATCGTCTCTTTAGCCCAGGCAGCACTTCCGGCAATGAGTCGACAGGCTGCTGATAAGGACTGGGATGGGTTGCAGGAGTCTCTTCGGTTTTCTTTGGCGCTGATAGCCATTTTCACCTTGCCTGCCATTATTGGTCTGATTCTATGTGCCGAACCAGTCTTCAGCCTGTTTTTTATGGGGGGTGAGTTCGACCTGACGGCATTAGAGAACACTGCCTTGACTTTGGTATGTTATGCGCCCGGGCTATTTTTTGTCGGAATGAGCAGAATCGCGGCACAGACTTTTTATGCTCTCAAAGATACCAGAACTCCCGTTCGAATTTCATTCTGGACACTTCTGGTTAATGCTGGCTGCGGATTTTTGTTGATGTTCCCCCTTCGGCACTTTGGCCTGGCCATTGCACTGACCTTGGCTTCAGCCTTTAATGCTGGTCTGCTGCTTTATTTTTTGCGACGTAAGGTCGGACCCTTTCTGCAGGGAGCATTGGTTTCTCCGGTTCTTCGTTCTCTGCCCGGCTGCCTTGTTATGGGGCTCACCGTCTATCTGGTACTGGGAATAGTCGATTGGCAGAAGGAAGGCGAGGTGTTCTGGAAAAGTTCAGTTCTGGCTGGTGCGGTAGGGCTTGGTCTTGTCAGTTACCTCATGACATGTCTGGTCCTGCGTGTTGAGCAGATTCGGCAGGGGTGGGGTTTGCTCAAGGCACGAAGAAAGAAGTCGCTTAACGAGGTGTGAATTTTGCTCCTGTGTCAAAAACGGCGGATATGTATTTGCCCTCCGGCGACCACCTTCTCCAGCCATTTTGTCAGCCACTCCTTATGAAGATTCCTGGTCAGCGGGACGAGCAGGCTGAATCCCAGCAAATCGGTGCAGAACCCCGGAGTCAGGAGCAAGACGCCGCCGACCAGGATCATGGCTCCATCAACGAGTTCTCCCCGCGGCACTCGACCCTGATTCATTTCGCTCTGTATTTTATTGATCAGCGAAAACCCCTGCATTCTTGCCAGATATGCACCCGCAATTCCGGTTAGGAAAATAAGTGCAACGGTTGCCAGTGTGCCAAGCAGTGAGCCGATTTCGAGCAGGACATAAAGTTCAAGAATCGGAATAAAAGTAAAGAGAATTAAGAGTCTTATAAACATGTGTCGCCTGTTTGATGTTTTGAGTATGAGTGATGGTGGTGTTTCAGGTCCTATTCATTGGTTCAGAACCGATGGTCTCGCTAACTTGCTGAAATATAGAACTAAAAAAGAATGACTAATAAATAGGCAAGGAGCTCTTTCTGCCTAGTGCCGCTGGTTTAATGTTTCAGTCAACAGGGCTGCCAACAGGTTTTCAACAGGAAATGTGGAAACGGGTTGAAGTGCTTTTAAATTTAAGCATTTAGCCAATTTTCAGCCTTGTGAAAGTCAGGTACTCCCTTCATCGTAGAGCTTTATACGACGATCAACAGCTTGGCGCAATGAGTCTTCTGCGTCAACTCCGTGAAACTTAGCCAAGTTTGTTAATTCGAAGAGAGCATCGCCGATGAGTTGTTCTGTTATCTTTTGCTTTGTCTCTTGTTGGTTGAGCTGTGTCAACGCCTCCGTTGCAGCGAGCTCACAGGTTTTATTGACACCTTGCGTGACTTCTGTCGTTCGGGTCAGGGCCTTGGCCAGTTTTTCTGCTCGTTTGAGGGCAGGGAAAGAGAGTGGAATGCGGTCACGTAAGGATGTGGATTTCCCTTTATCCAACAGTTCCTTGGTTTTGATCCGCTCCCAATCCGAGTCTATACTCTCGGATGCAGTGTTGATAAAGATATGCGGGTGTCGTCTGAGCAGTTTCTGATTGATTGAGTCTGCAATCTCCACCATGCTGAAGGCTCCCTTTTCGCGGAAAATCTGTGCCTGAAAGACGATCTGCAACAACAAATCTCCCAGTTCTTCACAGACCTCCAAAGGGTCGCCTCTGTCGATCGCTTCAATGACTTCATAAGCTTCTTCAAGAATGTATTTTTTAAGACTCTCTGGTGTCTGGTAACGATCCCATTCACATCCACAGGGACCGCGAAGGGTCTCCATTGTGAGAAGAAGGCGTTTTATTGCGTCGAGGCTCAAGCTGGTTATGTCGTCAGGCATTGGTGGGTCTTTCTTTCTGTCTGTTGGTTAACAGGTTCAGTTTATGATAGCGCAAATCCCTTCGTCGGTGAAAGTAAGCTTTTGCATCGAATAATGACAGGAAAAATCACTTGCAATATCAGGCATGATGGGCTAAATACATGCGCCGTTCAGTGTTATGAAGTTCCTCTTTTTCCCTTGACAAGATTCAAGCTGTCTCTATATTGTGAAGTTTTGTCTTAAGGTGAGTGGCTGTGCGTCTAGGTCTAGATGAAATCGAGGCTGGAGGAGTTGTCAGGGAATACACGGTCCCTGTTACGACTTTCCCGGATTTATCGGCGGTTGCTGATGCTGCCCAGTTCGATTTTACAACTTTTCTGGAGTTCCGGTTGCGTTTTAAGCGTGCCGGCGCACTGGTGGAACTGGATGGGTATCTGACATTTGGGATCAAGGACATTTGTGGTCGCTGTTTGATCCCGTTTGAAACAAAAATAGAATCATCTTTTACGCTGACGTTCACCCCAGGGAAAGAGAGTTCCTTCGATCAGCAGATCGAGGAGCTTGAACTTGAAGACGAAGAACTAGGCCAGGTTTTCTACGACGACGAGCATCTTGAGCTGCTCGTTCCACTTCAAGAGCAGGTCATTATCAGCTTGCCGATCAGCCCGCTATGCAAGGAAGAATGTCTTGGTCTTTGTGCCGAGTGTGGTAGAAATTTAAATGAAACAATCTGCACTTGTGAAAAAAAGGTGTTTAACAATAAATTTGCGGCATTAGGGAAACTGAAACTCGACTCATAATTGAACACTGGCATCGACTCGATTTGCGTGATTGAAGGTCAGAATTTATAGAAGCTGGAACTTATCCAGCTGTTAAGGAGAAAAATATGGCAGTTCCAAAGAAGAAAACTTCTAAATCCAAAAAAAATACGCGTCGTGCTCATGATGCGATCAGTGCGCCAAATACCTCGAATTGTCCACAATGCCAGGAGCCGAAACTGCCTCATCGTGCATGCGCTAACTGTGGCACCTACAAAGGCAAAGAAGTACTCAGCAGCGACGAATTTTAATCTGATTACTTCGTGATCATGCCAATTAAAATTGCTGTTGACGTTATGGGGGGAGACCATGCTCCTGCTACGGAGATTGCGGGCGCTGTTATGGCCTGCAAAAAGTGGGGGAGTAGTGTCATCCTGGTCGGCAACTCCGAACTGATCAGCACAGAGTTGGCGACCCATCAAACGACTGGTTTGAGTCTTGAAATTAGACATGCCAGTGAAGTTGTTGGCATGGATGATTCAGCTTCCGATGCCGTTCGTAAGAAAAAGGATTCATCGATTAGGGTCGCCTTTGATCTGGTTAAAAATGGCGAAGCGGGTGCTGTTGTGAGTACCGGGAATTCCGGCGCGACCATGGCTGCTGGAATGTTTGTTTTGAGAAGGGTTCCCGGAGTTGATCGCCCCGCTATCGCGACGGTGATGCCTAACCAGATCGACAAGACGGTCGTTCTGGACATGGGTGCAAATGTTGGTTGTAAATCACAAAATCTCCAACAGTTTGCAATTATGGGAAGCCTGTATGCCGAGCATGTCCTCGGTAAGAGCGCTCCCCGTGTTGGTCTACTCTCTAACGGAGAAGAAGAGAAGAAGGGCACGGATTTAACTCGTGAAGCTCATCTTCTCTTGAAACATACTAACCTCAACTATGTCGGTTATGTAGAAGGTGCAGACGTTTATAATGGCTCGACCGATGTTATCGTCTGCGATGGGTTTGTCGGGAATGTTCTGCTCAAGGTCTCTGAGGGGCTGGCGGTTGCTATCGGCAGCATGTTGAAACAGGAGATCGAAAAACGATTTCTGGCAAGACTTGGTTACCTCCTCAGTCGACCGGCATTCAAAGCATTTAAAAAAAGAGTCGATCCTTGCGAGTACGGAGGAGCGCCCTTGCTGGGGCTTGATGGTACTGGTGTTATTTGTCACGGTGGCTCCAGCCCGGTTGCTATCAGTGTCGCAATTCGTCAAGCCGAAGAGTTTGCTCGAATCAGAATCGAAGAGAAACTGGCTCAATATCTTTGACTCAGAACGTCTTGGTCGATTGCCGGATGTTTCCGGCTGAAGGAGTCTTTACGTGAAAAGAGCACGCGTCATAGGAACCGGATCTTGTCTGCCGGAAAAAATTTTGACGAATTTTGATCTGGAAAAAATTGTTGACACCAATAACGAATGGATTGTTGCTCGGACCGGTATCGAACAACGGCGCATCGCTGCAGCAGAAGAGAATACCTCCGATCTGGCAACCAGGGCTGCAGAGCGTGCTCTGGAGATGGCTGGAATCTCGGCAGAAGAGATCGATCTGATCGTCATGGGAACAATCACTGGTGACTACCCCTGGCCTGCAACCGCCTGCATAGTTCAAAATAATCTTGGTGCCAGGAACGCCTATGCTTATGATATCTCTGCTGCATGCAGTGGCTTTGTTTATGCCCTGTCTAGCGCAGCCGATTTTCTTGAAGCAGGACGCGGCAAAAAAGCTCTGGTTATCGGCAGTGAAATTCTGTCGCGCATTGTTGATTGGACGGACCGTAATACCTGCGTTCTTTTCGGTGATGGGGCCGGAGCGGTTGTTCTCGACCTCCAGGATGGGGAGTCCGGCATCCTGTCTTCTCACATGCATTCGGATGGAAGCTACCTCGAATTGCTTTATCAACCAGGTTTCGGAACCAGGAACGTCGCAACTCCAGAGACGATTGCAGATAAAAAGAACTACTCACTGGTGATGCAGGGGAATGAGGTTTTCAAGGTTGCGGTACGATCTTTAACCGATGTATCACAAGAAGCTCTGGCAGCCAACAATCTTGACAGTGAAGATGTGAACCTTTTTATACCTCATCAAGCTAATCGGCGCATTCTGGAAGCGACTGCCAAGCGATTGAAGCTGAATGATGATCAGTGCTTTATCAATGTCCATAAGTATGGCAATACCTCGGGTGCCACCATCCCGATTGCAATGGATGAAGCAAATCGACAAGGTTTGCTGAAATCCGGTGATAATGTATTGATGGCAGCCTTTGGTGGCGGATTCACCTGGGGTTCGGTGCTGCTTCGTTGGTAGTTTATTCTCTGAGTCTGGAGGAGTTAAGATGATTGCATTTCTTTTCCCAGGGCAGGGTTCGCAGTTCTCCGGAATGGGCAAGGATCTTGCGGATAACTTTTCGGCTGCTCGTCTGGTTTTTGAAGAAGCCAACGATGCTCTCGGCTTTGATATCTCCAGGATGTGTTTTTCGGGGTCCGAAGAAGATTTGAAATTGACCGCAAATACCCAACCGGCAATTCTTACCGTAAGCATTGCGGCTTTGCGTGTGCTTGAACAGGAAACAGAACTGAAAGCAGATTACTCGGCAGGACACTCACTTGGTGAATATTCTGCATTGGTTAGTGCTGGTGCCTTTCGTCTTGCCGATGCGGTAAAGACTGTGCGTCAGCGGGGAACTTTTATGCAGGAAGCGGTGCCGGTCGGCGTGGGTGCCATGGCCGCTGTCATGGGTCTGGAACGTGCTGAGTTGGAGCAGATCTGTCAAGATGCAGCCCAGGGAGAGGTCGTTAGTCCTGCTAATTTCAACAGCCCCGGTCAAATCGTTATCGCAGGGCATGCAACTGCCGTTGGTCGGGCTATCGAGCTGTGCAAAGCTCAGGGTGCCAAGAGGGCTCTTCCTCTGCCGGTGAGCGCCCCGTTCCATTCATCGTTGATGGAGCCCGCAGCCCAGCGTCTTGAAACTGTGCTGAGTAAGGTTACGGTCAATCCGTTGCAGTGTCCGGTGATCAGCAATGTCATGGCAGATGCTTGCCGTGATCAGACATTGGTCAAACAGCTGCTGGTTGAACAGGTCTGTGCTCCGGTAAGGTGGGACGAGTCAGTCGTTAATATGGTAGAACTTGGTGTCAAGCATTTCATTGAAATTGGACCGGGGAAAGTCCTCTCCGGCCTGGTGAAGCGGATTACCAAGGGATCGAATATCAAGAATATCGGGGCGGTTGCTGATCTGGATAAATTGCAGGGATGATTATCCAGTTGTCAGGTTTCCTTCCTGACTGTTTTATTGATATATTTATAAGTCTGCACAAAAAAATATAGAGGAGAGATGTTATATGGTTCAGGATAAAGTAGCTCTCGTAACCGGAGCCTCACGCGGTATCGGACGCAGTATTTCTCTGGCACTCGCCGGGCAGGGAGCAAAAATCGTTGCCGTCGATGTTGATCTTCAGGCGACCGAGGACTTTGTTGCAGAGCTTAAGGCTCAAGGAACGGAGGCCATCGCAGTACAGGGGAATGTGACGCTGTCTGAAGATGTCGCCGAGATAATGAAGTCGGCAGTTGAGGCCTTTGGTCGTATTGATATTCTGGTCAATAATGCCGGCATTACACGTGACGCTCTTTTGCTCAGAATGAAAGACGAAGACTGGGACGCAGTTCTCAGTGTGAACTTGAAGGGTGCGTTTCTCTGTAGCCGTGCTGCAGCCAAAGTCATGTCAAAGCAACGGTATGGCCGGATCGTCAACATTGCTTCGGTTGTCGGACAGATGGGGAATGCGGGTCAGGCAAACTACTGCGCCAGTAAGGCCGGTCTGATGGGACTGACCAAGTCCAATGCCCGTGAACTGGCCAAGCGCAATGTTACGGTTAACGCGGTTGCGCCCGGTTTTATCGCGACAGCGATGACTGATGCTCTTCCCGAGGCGAAACGTCAGGAACTGGCAGCACAGATTCCTCTGGAGCGTTTGGGCTCTGCAGAAGATATCGCACATTCAGTATTGTTTCTGGCGTCAGATCGGGCTGCTTATATCACCGGTCAGATTCTCGGCGTCAATGGCGGAATGTACATGTAAATAAAAAGGCTTTTTTATAGCCGTAACTAAAACACAGGAGGAAATTATGGCTTCAATTGAAGAACGTGTAAAGCAAATCGTTGCTGAGCAACTGGGTGTTGATGAGGATCAGGTCACTAACGAGGCCGCCTTCATGGACGATCTTGGTGCAGACTCTCTCGATACCGTTGAACTGGTCATGGCTCTCGAAGAGGAGTTCGATATTGAGATTTCCGATGAGGACGCCGAGAAAATTCAAAAAGTTCAGGACGCTGTAGATTACATCAGCAAGTCTGCCTGATAGTTTTTTTGGCGGCGCCTTTTCGGCGCCGCCAAACTCTTAACGACTGTACTGCCATTGGCAGTCATGTGTTTTTACTCCACTCAAAGGAATAATTCCTATGCGCAGAGTTGTGGTTACCGGTGTCGGATTGGTCTCCCCGCTAGGAACTGGTGTCGACAAAAACTGGGATGCCTTGATGGCGGGAGAGTCTGGTCTTGGTCGGATAACAAAATTTGATCCATCCGATCTGCCGACCCAAATTGCAGGCGAAGTAAAAGATTTCAACGCCGAAGACTATATCGATAAGAAAGAGATCAAGAAAATGGATCTCTTTATTCAGTATGGACTGGCTGCCAGTGAAATGGCGCTGAATGACTCCGGGCTGATAATTGACGACGAAAATGCCGAACGTGTCGGTGTGCTGGTTGGTTCAGGTCTTGGTGGTCTCCCTACAATTGAAAAATATCATTGTGCGATGCTGGATCGGGGTTACAAAAAAATTACCCCATTTTTCATCCCTATGCTGATTATAAATCTCGCTCCGGGACATATCTCTATGCGGTTCGGTGCAAAAGGGCCTAACCTGTCATCCGTCTCTGCATGTGCGTCCGGGACCCACTCGATTGGCGATGCTTACCATACAATTGCCAGGGGCGATGCCGATGCCATGTTCGCCGGTGGTACTGAATCGACGATTACTCCCTTGGCTATCGGTGGATTTAACGTCATGAAGGCTCTCTCCACGCGTAATGACGATCCGCAGGGTGCCAGCCGACCCTTCGAGAAGCATCGTGACGGATTCATCATGGCGGAAGGAGCTGGCATCTTGATTCTCGAAGAATACGAGATGGCCAAGCAGCGTGGTGCTAAAATTTATTGCGAAATCATCGGCTATGGTGCCAGCAGTGACGCACATCATCTGACCCAACCTGCTCCCGGTGGTGAAGGTGCTGCGCGCTGTATCAAAATGGCACTCAAGAATGCCGGAATAAATCCGCAGGACGTTGATTATATCAATGCTCATGGCACCTCCACCCACTTTAATGATCTCTATGAGACAATGGCGGTCAAGAGCGCATTTGGCGATCATGCCAGTAAAGTGATGATCAGTTCGACCAAGAGTATGACCGGCCACGGCTTGGGCGCAGCTGGTGGTATTGAAGCAGCTTACTGTGCGTTGGCTATGGAGCGCGGTTCTGTGCCGCCGACCATCAACTACGCTGAACCTGACCCTGATTGCGATCTTGATTATGTTCCGAATGAGGCTCGTCAGGTCGAAGTGAAGGTTGCTCTGTCAAACTCCTTCGGTTTTGGCGGTACCAATGGAACCTTGGCTTTTCGCAAAGTTTGAGGTAACTGAATGTACGTAATCGCAAGTGATCATGGCGGGCTTGAACTGAAAGAGGCGATTGTTAAACTCTTGGCGGAGCGTGGTTTGCCTCACTCTGATATGGGACCGATCAATCTTAATTCGGTTGATTACCCTGATTATGGAGCGAAAGTTGCGGGAGCTGTTTCTACTGGTGAAGCAGAGTCGGGCATCCTGATCTGCGGAACCGGCATCGGCATGTCTATTGTTGCTAACAAATTTCAGAATGTACGTGCGGCTCTTGTGCATGACCCCTTTACCGCACAAATGGCAAAAGAACATAACAACGCTAATGTTCTGGTGTTGGGTGGACGCATTCTTTCGGTTGCTCAGGGTGTTGAGCTGGTTAAGGTTTGGCTCGATACCAGGTACGAAGGGGGGAGGCATCAGTTACGCCTCGACAAGATTCATCTGTGCGAGCAGGCCCAGAGGTCCTGAGTTTCTTTTAACCCAATAAATACGGGGCAGGCTGTTCGGCCTGCCCCGTATTTTTCATATTTATAGCCAAGACCGGAGGACAGCATGTCGATTCAGAATAATCTCTCATCATTCGATCCCGAAATCGCCGCAACCCTGTTTCGGGAAACCGAGCGTCAGGAATATAACCTGGAATTTATCGCCTCGGAAAACTTTGTCAGTGAAGCGGTGCTGGAAGCGCAGGGCTCAATCATGACCAACAAGTATGCCGAAGGCTATCCGGGCAAGCGTTATTATGGTGGTTGCGAAGTGGTCGATGAAGCCGAGCAGCTGGCAATAGATCGCGCCAAGGAACTGTTCGGCGCCGAACATGCCAACGTTCAGGCTCACTCCGGTTCTCAGGCTAATATGGCCGTCTATATGGCCGTTTGCAATCCTGGAGATACTGTGTTGGGAATGAACCTGGCGCATGGTGGTCACCTGACTCACGGATCCCCGGTTAATTTTTCCGGTAAGCTCTACAATATAGTAGCTTATGGCGTCAAAGAAGAAACAGGCACGATCGATTACGAAGAAGTTGAACGGCTGGCCAAAGAGCACAAACCGAAGCTGATCGTCGTTGGCGCCAGTGCATATACCCGTACCATCGATTTTCCTGCTTTTCGCCGCATTGCCGATGAGGTTGGAGCGGTCGTGATGGTTGATATGGCCCATATCGCCGGCCTGGTTGCAGCTGGTGAGCATCCCAATCCGGTTCCCTATGCCGAGTTCGTGACCACCACCACCCACAAAACCTTACGTGGCCCTCGTGGCGGTATGATTCTCTGCACCGAAGAGTGGAGCAAAAAGCTTAACAGCAATATCTTTCCTGGTATTCAGGGTGGTCCTTTGATGCACGTCATCGCTGCCAAGGCCGTAGCTTTCAAAGAAGCACTTTCTCCCGAGTTCAAGAATTACGCTGCCCAGGTGGTTAAAAATGCTAAAAAACTGGCCGATGAGCTGGTCAAGCGTGGGTTCAATCTGGTTTCCGGTGGTACCGATAACCATCTGATGCTGGTCGATTTCACCGGTACCGAAATTACCGGTAAGGTGGCCGAAGCGGTACTGGAAGAGGCGGGCATCACCGTGAACAAGAATGCCGTACCTTTTGATACCCGTTCCCCTTTCGTCACCAGCGGTATCAGGATCGGAACCCCGGCGACCACCACACGTGGATTAAAAGAGCCAGAGATGGTCAGAGTCGCCGAGTGGATTGACCGGGCGCTGAAGAACATTGGCAACGCTGAAGAGCTGGCCATGATCAAGGCTGAAATCAAAGAGCTCTGTTTGCAGTTCCCCCTTTACGCACATCGCTTGAAGTAGGGGATGGCTATGCGACCGACCTGGGATGAGTATTTCATGCAGATCGCCAAGCTGGTTGCCACTCGGTCGACCTGTATGCGTCGTCAGGTTGGTGCGGTCCTGGTCAAGGATAAAAATATTCTGGCGACGGGTTACAACGGTGTTCCCACCGGCATCACCCACTGTGAAGTGACTGGTTGCCTGCGAGAACAGATGAATGTTCCTTCAGGCGAACGGCATGAGCTCTGCCGCGGTTTGCACGCAGAGCAGAATGCCATTATCCAGGCCGCCAGACATGGCGTCAATATCGATTCTGCGACTCTTTATTGTACGGATTCTCCCTGCATCATCTGCTCAAAGATGTTGATTAACGCGGGAGTTCGCAATGTGACATTCTCTCGCGGTTACCCCGATCAGCTTTCCATGGAGATGCTTGAAGAGGCCGGGATCGTATCTGTTCAGTTTGAAGGTAAAATGGAATGAATTGTCCCTTCTGCGGTCACGATGATACCAGGGTCGTTGATTCCCGCCTTGGAAAAGAAGGCAACAACGTTCGTCGCCGCCGCGAGTGTCCAGCCTGTGAACGTCGCTTCACGACTTATGAGCGGGTTGAGGAAATTCTTCCCTGGGTGATCAAAAAAGACGGTCGCCGTGAAGCCT
>DATFMC010000056.1:0-15713 GCA_035267105.1 Geopsychrobacteraceae bacterium | reverse complement strand
TCATCAAGGGACATCAGGGCAAGATTCGCATTGAACACAAAGCTCCCAAGGGTCTGCGGGTCAGTTTCACTCTTCCCAGAAAAAAACAGGAGACTGATTCCTGAGCAGGGCAGAACCACCATAGCAAAAAGCCCCCTGTTGTCGATGTGACAACAGGGGGCTTTTTGCTGTAGCAGGGTGGAAACCTACTCTTCGCAGAGCACTGCATTGGCGACCTGTTCAGCAAACTTACGGCAGGCGTCCATATTTTCCTTGGTCGGCGTAAAACGGAAAGAGATACCGTCGGTGGCGAGTTTGTATTTCAGTCCGACCAATCGTTGCTCAATCATTTTTACCGCCTCACCGCTCCAGCCAAAGGATCCAAACACCCCACCTAACCTGGACTTCGGCGTCACGGATGAAATCAATGACAAGGCATGCCAGACATTGGGAGGCGCATCGCGCTGGATGGTCGGCGAACCGATCAACAATACATCTGCCTGCTCCAGTGCATCACGGTAGTCATCATCACGCATATCACTCAGAGCGAAAGTTGTGACCTCTAACCCCTGGGCGAACAGTTCCGTTTCAATGACCTTGGCCATGTCCCGCGTATTACCATGGGAAGAGAGCACCGCCATCAGTGCCTTGGGCTTTCCATCATTGGACGGAGCCGCACACCAACGCGCGTAGGATTCAATTGCAAACTGGCCCGACGAGCGACGAATCGGGCCATGCGACGGGCAGACCATCTTGATCGGTAATCCTTCACATTTCTTCAGCGCATCGCGAACCTTGTCTTTGAATGGCCGCACGATACAGTCAAAGTAGAAATGAAAGTCGGTATAAAATTCGTTAATCTGATCGTCAAACAGTTTGTCCGGACAATAATGCGCACCGAAAGCATCACAAGAGAAGAGCAACTGATCCTCAACCAGGTAGGTAAAGATGGTGTCCGGCCAGTGCAGATAGGGGGCAATGATAAAACGTAGGGTCTTGCCGCCCAGATCAAGTTCATCTCCATCATTCACAATAACAGCATTAAAGGAGCGATTAATAAGCTGCTTGAGAAAATTCTCCGCTGCTTTGCTGCAGTAAATCTGTACGTTCGGATTTTTCTCGATGATTTGCGCAACCGCTCCGGAATGATCCGGCTCGGTGTGATTAACAACAACAATATCGACCTTTGCCGGATCGATATGCTCGCCAACCTTGGCAAAGAACTCATCGGCAAAAGGCTCCTTGACCGTATCGATCAACACTGTCTTTTCCGTTCCCTGTACCAGATATGAATTGTAGGTCGTACCATTGCGGGTCGGGAAAAGATCATCAAAAACTTTCAAATCCGCGTGCTGTACCCCCACCCAATGTACCTGATCCACAACCTTGATGCTTTTATCCATCGCGCTTCTCCATTTATATATTGGTGACATATTTGGTCAGATATATTACATTTTCTTCATCAGAAGTGCAACCCCTTCAGCCCGGCACTCCTGCCATCAATCCGGATCAAGGCTTGTCAGGCAGCGGCCCAAGTGCCGCAACTGCTTCATCAGCGTTTCAAAACCATCAGGAGTCAGACTTTGAGCTCCGTCGCAGAGCGCCTTTTCCGGTTCCGGGTGCATTTCAATCATCAATCCATGAGTCCCGGCAACCAGAGCGGCCCTGGCCATGATCGGCACCAGAAAGCGTTTTCCCGTGGCATGGCTGGGATCAACAATAATCGGCAGGTGGCTCATTTTGCGAATCATCGGGACAACGGAGAGGTCGAGAGTATTGCGGGCCGCCTTCTCAAAGGTCCGAATTCCCCGTTCACAGAGAATGACCCGACTGTTCCCTTCCGCCAGCATGTACTCTGCTGCGGCCAGAAATTCTTCGATCGTAGCGCTCATCCCCCGCTTGAGCAGAACCGGATGATCGAGTTTGCCGACCTCTTTAAGCAGATCAAAGTTCTGCATATTGCGCGCGCCGATCTGCAGGATATCGGCGTTGCGGCAGACGTCATCAAGCTGACCGATCCGCATGACCTCGGTAATGACGGGCAGTCCCACCTCATCCCCCGCCTGACGCAGATATTTCAGGCCATCGACTCCCAAACCCTGAAACGAGTGAGGTCCGGTCCTGGGCTTGAACGCGCCCCCCCTCAGAATGTGACCACCGGCAGCCTTGACCTGACGAGCAGCCGTCAGCATCTGCTCCTCAGATTCGATTGAACAGGGACCAGCCATGATCACCGGCGGCTGCCCGTCACCAATTTTAATTCCGGCAACGTCAACGACTGTCGACTCGGGATGGAAATCGCGGGAAACCAGCTTATAAGGTTTGCTGACATGAATCACTTCGCGCACGCCCGGCAGCTCACGAATGGTACTGTCATCCACATAGCCCTGGTTATCAAGGACGCCGATGGCGGTCCGTTCACCCCCCGGAATCGGCTCGGCACGGAGACCCATCACTTCGACAGCGGCCTTGATCGCTCTGATTTGCTCATCGGTGGCGTGGTGGTGCATGACTATCAGCATTTTATTTTCTCCTGCGGCGTCTGCCGCTCAGCAATCAGTGTCTAAAAGGTAAATACTATACCAGACTTTTAATAAACATAATAATAACGGCGGTCTTTCGACCCACCCCCCGGTTCTCCCTTCACTGGCGATCAGAACTCAAAAGCAAGCTCTCCTTCCAGAGCAGTCCTATAAACTTTAACCTTCGCAGCCTCAAGTCGCTTCAAAACGTCGGATGATGGATAACCTCTGAAATTATCGGCGTTGGTCGAAATCACCGCCTCTTTCGGTTGAACTATTTCCAGGAAGTCCTTACTGGTCGCATCATCGGCACCATGGTGACCGACAATCAAAAGATCGACAACACCAAGCTTCCCCTCTTTCAGGAGAGTGTGTTCCGCTTCAACGCCAGCGTCCCCCATCAGCAGCATCGATTTCTCATCGTGCCTGATTTTGAGCACCAGAGAGTTGCGGTTGATGTCGGCCCCGACCAACGGTTTTTTCGGGGGCCATAGCACCTCGATCTCCACCCCCTGCCAGTCAAGCCTGTCGCCAGACTTCAAGCATCTGCGATGATCAATCTGCCGCAGTGCCTGTCAACCCAGCGGATCATGTCCAGGGTCATGTCAGTAGAAACGGGGAAACAGCTGTCGGCCACAGTCACCCCTGGGAAATCTTCGTGGATACGGAAAAAACCAGATGCGTGATCCGGGTGCAGATGGGTCAGAATCAGAATATCAAGAGCATTGATCTGCAGTTGCCGGATACGATCAAGAACAGACCTGGCAGCACCAGCGTGACCAGTATCGATCAGGATCGCCCTGCCATTTTTGTGGAACAGCACCGATTGCCCTTCACCGACATCCAACACGCGGATATGTAAAGCCTCCGCACGTAAACTGGCCACACTGGCCAAGCTGAGGCAAAACAAAAACCCGAGCAGAAGAATCGTTTTGCTTGCCGGGTTAGACATCAGCTAACGGCTCCCGGTTCCGAATAAAAATCATCCAGATAAAAAATGCAGCTGCAATGGAAGCCACCCCGTTCATGACGACATCACGCCAATCTCCCACGCGGTCCGGCAGAAAATACTGCAGAATTTCGTCCCCCCCTGCGACAGCGAGACAAAGCATCAACGCCGTTCCCGGCCGATGAACCAGCATGGAAAGGGCTCCGAACGAACCGAAGACCAGAAAATGCAGCCGCTCTTCAACCCTGTCAAGCAACAGAGGAGCACCGAGGAACAAGACCAGCACCCACACAAGGTGCGCCAGGGGAACCCTGTGCCCTTTCTTCTGTGCCTGCCGCAACGTCACTCCGATCACCAACGCCAGAGAGAGAAAGATCAAGCTGCCTGCAAGCGGAGCCCCCAGGTTCCTGATCACCCATGCCTGCAAAGCCCTGCCTTGCACTGAGAGCAATGGAATGAAGCACAGGAGCAAAGCCCAACAGACGGTCAAACGATCTATTTCTGGAGAGTTCTTGGTCCGGGACATCTCTCCCTCAGGAAAGGGGGTCGCATTATGTCATCGTATGAGTGGAAAAATGGTGTCCATCTACCTGTTTTCCAACCAGCCGGAAATCCGATTCAACGCCTCATCAATCTGCTCCAGCGGACTGGCATAGGAAAAACGCAAATACCCTTCCGCACCTTCCCCAAAATCGATCCCGGGAGTCACAGCAACGCCGGTTTTCTCAAGAATATCCAGAGCAAGCGCTTTTGAGTCGGTCGAAATATGCCGCGCATCGGCCAACACGTAGAAGGCTCCTTGTGGTGTAAATCGGACTCCGAAACCGAGTTCGCGCAAACGCGTCACCAGCCGCATCCGACGCTGGTTGTAGCGGCTCCGCATCTGCTCGACATCTCCCTGACAATCACGCAAGGCGGTGATCCCGCCCAGCTGCACGAAGTGGTTGGCGCAGATCATAAAGTTCTGGTGCAAGGTCTGCAGGGGACGGGCGCACGACTCCGGTGAGATCAGATAACCAAGTCGCCAACCGGTCATGGCGTACGCCTTTGAAAACCCACCGAGGACAAAGGCCTGATCAGTATATTCCAGGATCGAGTGCTCCTCCTCTTCATAGGTCAGACCATGATAGATTTCATCAGAAATAATCGGAATCGGTAATCCAGCTAAATCTCGCAGCTGTTCGCCACTCAGGATCGAGCCGGCAGGGTTGGATGGAGAATTGATCAGCAACCCTCGGCTCCGCTCGGTCAACACCTGTCTCACCTGTTCCAACTGCGGCTGAAAGCCATCCTCTTCGGCGGTTTTCAACAGCACAGCCTTGCCACCGGAGAACTCGACAAAATTCGGATAACAGGCATAACCAGGATCGGGAAGAATCAGTTCATCACCCTGCTCCAGCAACAGAGAGAAGAGGAGCAACATCAGGGGGCTGGTCCCCGAAGAGACCAGGACTCGATCAGGGGAGACGTCGACAGCATACCGTCGCCGATAGTATCGGGAAATTTCTTCGCGCAGTTCGGGCAGGCCGAGACTGTGAGTGTAGGATGTTGCACCCCGCTCCAGAGCCTCGACCGTCGCCTCGACGACCGGTCGTGGCGTAGCAAAATCAGGCTCACCAAGACAGAGATAAATAATATCGCGTCCGGCAGCTTCCAGCTGTTTGGCTCGTTCCATCAACTCCATTGCCAGAAATGGGCTGACCTGAGCGACACGGCTCGAAATGGGAATATCCATAACTGATCTCTCCATAAACAGGGCAGCGAACAGCTTAATCTTCGGAATCTGTGATTGCAACCCATTTCACCTGTAAAATCGCACTTCAAGCGACACAAAATCTGTGTAAACCTCAGAACCGGACAAAGATGGAGGAGGCATTGCAAAACGATCAGACTCTGAGTAAAGTGAACATCCTGGACTTCCCGTTTTTTATAGGGCGAGGAGATTTATGCTTTCATCACGTCTGCTGCTGATAGTCATCCTGATAATCTGCTCTCCATTGCTGGCAACAGCTGAAGATGCTGAATCGCGAGCTCGCAGGCTGATGAATGCTCTGGGCTGTAAAGCCTGTCACAGTTTCGAGCAGAGTGGATCAATTCTGGCTCCGTCGCTGAACCGCGTCGGGGCTCGCTTAACCCTGCAGCAGCTTCAAGAGAAGCTCACTGCACACCGGAAGAGCAAAAGCAATTCGTTGATGCCGAGCTACGCGACAACTCCTGCGGAAGACCTGAACGCTATTCTGCAGTTTCTGTCTGAACACAAATAAAGAGGCCCGTCTGCTGCCTGCAGACATAGAAAGTTGAGTTCATCAAATGACCCAAACCATGAGATTAATCACTTCACCCTCCTTCCTCCCAGAAGCGAAAGCTGAAGAGGTTGGCAATGTAACTTCGTTCTTTGAGAAAGAACAACCACTCTCATTAGAGATCGGCTGCGGCATCGGCGACTTTATCGTTCAACTCGCTGCCCGGCATCCTCAGCGTAACTTTGTCGTCACCGACATATACAATCAAGGCTGCCTTAAGACCTGCGCTCGTGTCGACGACGCTGGCTTGACCAATGTTCGGGTGATGCGCAGTGAAGCCAGATACCTGATGACCCACCTGCTCGGTGCCGAAAGCCTGCAGGCGATCTACATCAACTGCCCGGATCCGTGGCCGAAAAAGCGTCATCGTAAACGGAGGATGGTGAACCAGGAGTTCCTGCAGTTGGCATTTCATACCCTTCAGGCTGATGGAGAGTTTCACTTCAGCACAGATTTCGTCGACTACGGAATCTCCGTGGGAGAACTCCTCAAGGCGGAACCGGGCTTTAAAAATCTTCAAAGCACCCCCTACAGCCATGACTTGGGGGATTATCCCGTTTCAAAGTATATGCGCCGGTTTCTCGAACAGGGGCAACCGATCTACTACTGCCGATTTCTCCGGCGGGCTGATTACAAGCTGCAAACGCCCCCAGCTATCGGTCGGGGTTTCCGCTCGCGCTGGGTGGGACGTTCCGAGCGATGACCTTTCTCACCGCAGACCTCCCTGGGACTGGTGGCCACTACAAAGAACATCCGGATGATTTCCTGGTCGAGGAAATCCCTCTTTACGCCTGCTCTGGCAGCGGGGAACATCTCTATCTCTGGATTGAGAAGGAAGGGATATCCACCCGTGAACTGATCCGGCAATTGGCTCGTGGACTCAATCTGAAAGAACGAGAGCTGGGCTATGCCGGACTGAAAGATGCCAGGGCCCGAACCAGACAGCAGATTTCAATTCCAGCGAACCGAGAACTACAGCTCGACAGACTGAACCTGAGACAGGCACGAATTCTCTCAACCACACGCCATGGCAACAAACTGCGTCTGGGTCACCTGGCGGGAAACAACTTCACAATTCGGCTGCGTGCAACCTGCCCTGATGCTCACTGCCGGGCCGAATCTATCCTCAATCGTTTGCGAACTCTGGGCGTTCCAAACCGGTTCGGCGAGCAGCGTTACGGCATTTTGAAAAACTCGCATCTCCTCGGCCAACTGCTCTTGCAGAAAAAATATGACACCTTCTGCACGGAACTGATCGGCGACCCGAACCAGATCACAGACCCTCCTTGGCAACAGGCCGCACACGCCTTTCGGACCGGCCACCTGAGCCAGGCCTTAGCCTCTCTGCCAGCCCGGATGCGTGACGAACAACGACTGCTGGAATCCCTGATATCCGGGAAACCGTCAAAAGCTGCTGTCTTTGATCTGCCACGGGCGCTGCTCCGCCTGTTCCTGTCTGCCTACCAATCCCATCTGTTCGATCAGTTACTTGAGCAGCGAGTTCCGCAACTGGGTCGCGTTGAAAACGGTGATCTGGCGGTGAAACATGTTAACGGCGCCTGCTTTCAGGTCAAGAATGCCCAGCAGGAACAGTTGCGGGCCGATCAATTTGAAATCAGCCCTTCAGCCCCCTTGTACGGATACAAGGTGTTGCTTGCAGAGGGGAATCCCGGCGAAAGAGAAGTAGACCTTCTCCGCCGGGAAAACTTATCTCTTGACGACTGGAAACTTGGAGAGGGACTATCGATGCAGGGAGAACGGCGTCCCCTGCGTGTTCCGCTTGACAATTTCCTGATCGCATCGGGACCAGAGAGCCTGCAGCTTGGCTTTTCACTTCCCAAGGGAAGCTATGCGACCAGCGTCCTGCGTGAATTAATCAAACCTGCACCAGACTGATGTAAAAAAGATATCGGTTATTTTTTCTGAAACTGTCTCAAATAGCTCGCAAGCCTTCGTAACTCTTCCGACTTCTCAGCCAACATCTCTCCCTTCAGGGCATCCCTGATACAAAAGTTGACCATCTCTTGCAGAATTTCATCGTCATAGTCACCGATATTCTCCAGCCCTTTTCCCTGCGGATGGCACGTCGCACAGGACTTTCCATTGGACCCCAGCGACGTAGAGGAGAACAGAGCTTCCGCTGAACTCTGAGTTTGTCCGGCATCAGCAGCAAATATCCATAAGAGCAAAATCAATAAAGTTGCCAGAGGGAGAAATCTCATCCTAACACTCCTTAAGAAAAGTTCTGTTCATTTTCCCGGGCACAAAATAGAGCAATCCATTTGCTTCAGAAATACACCAGACTCGTTGATCAATCAGTTATTCACAAATCACAAAACCATATTGTAAAATCGTTATTATAAAAAAAATCAAATAATTTCGAAATCATAAGAACAAAAGAACAGAGGATCAACATATCCAATTGACAACAATAGAACAGCATTCTATATTTAAAACAATAACTACTCCCCCCCCAGGAAGTCGCTGTCTACAGGTTGACAGATTGACATTCCGGGTATAAAATCACTAATCTTATATTTTACAGTGCCGGGAAGGATGACGCAACCATGGTCAAAAAAGATAAATCCGAATACATTATCCAGGCGGTCTCACATGCTTTGGATTTACTTGAACAGTTTCATGACGAGGTCGATGAACTGGGTGTCACCGAACTGAGCAAACGCCTCAAGCTTCACAAGAACAATGTTTTCCGTCTGCTGGCCACATTGGAATCACGTGGTTATATTGAGCAAAACAAGGCGACTGAAAATTACCGGCTCGGGCTCAAAGCTCTCGAATTGGGACAAACCTTTATCAAGCAAATGGGACTTCTCCGGCAAGCAAAGCCGATACTTGAAGGGATGGTAGAGGAAAGCAATGAAACATCTTATGTTGCTATCTTCAAAGACAACCACATTGTCTACCTGGATGTGGTCGAAACAAATCTGACCGTCCGGGTGGTATCTCGCGTTGGCTCCCGGCTCCCGGCGTACTGCACGGCTGCGGGCAAGGTCCACATGGCGCATATGACTGAAGAGGAACTGGAAGAGCTCCTTCCTGTACAGACGTTTACTCAGCACAGCCCGACAACAATAACCTCGGTCAGCAACCTGAAGACAGAGCTGGCCAAGGTTCGCGAACAAGGCTATGCCATTGATGACGAGGAACTTGACCCCGGGGTGCGCTGTGTGGCTGCACCGATTCGCGACTATACCCGCCGCATTGTTGGCGCGGTCAGCGTTTCAGGCCCCAGCATGCGCTTCAGTGATGAGCGGCTTGAAAAAGAGCTGATCCCTCTGGCTGTTCGAGCTGGTGCCGATCTTTCAACCCGGCTGGGTTACCCGAAATAAGCACAAAAGACCCATATGCAAAAAAATGAGCCCTGCCCTGCAGAGGCTCTTTTTGTTTGCATCGAAAAAAAGCCAGCCAGACACTGCTGTCCGTCGCGAGGCTATGGCATACCTATAAGGCAAGGAGCATTGCAGATTAAATGATGCCCATTGAGAGAGAACTCACCATCGCCAGGGATGACGGGGTCAGGAATGAAAACAATCTTCCATTCCTGCTTGAACCTGAGCAGCCTTCCAATCGGGGAATCTTATTGATCCACGGATTCAGCGCGACACCATGGGAGATGCGCCCACTGGGAGAGATGCTGTTTCGTCGGGGAGATACCGTCTTTGCCGTTCGTCTGCCCGGACATGGCACCAGCCCGTCAGACCTGGCTGGACGGAGTGCTGAAGAATGGTTGGCTGCGGTGGAGCGAGGATACCAGCTCCTCGCAGAACGCAATCTCTCAATTGTCGGCATCGGTCAGAGCACCGGCTCCCTGCTCCTGCTGAGATTATCACTCTCTCGCTCCTTCGATGCCATGGTCCTCCTCTCGCCGTTTCTGCGCCTGAAACATCCCCTGGCTCCATTTGCGGGACTGTTGCATTACTGGATGCCATACAACACCCGCCCGCTGCCCGAGTCAGAACAGCCCTACTATTACCAGAAGCGCCCCCTGAAAGGGATAAAACAGATCAATCGCCTGCGGCGGCAGATCAAGGCCGTACTCCATAAAATATCACAACCGGTTCTGGCCCTTGCCGCCCAAGGTGACGAAACCATCGCTCCCGGCACATCTCTCGACCTGTTCCAGCGACTCGGAAGCACTCAAAAAAAATTCCATAGCTTTGGCCCGGAGGTTCCGCACGTCCTGACGACCTCAGGGAACCCCCGGCAGCAAGAAGTGTTCACTCAGATCGATGAATTTCTCAGCAGCATCTCGCCAGAAAACCAACAGTCCTGACCCCCGCAACTATTCCTCATGGCCGGTTAATTGCCTCCATAAGGTCTCAACCTGCTTTTGTGTCGCCTCAATTGAACCCGAATTGTCGATCACGTAGTCTGCTCGTGCCAATTTTTCCTCTTGAGACAACTGTGCATCAACCCGCTGCTGTGCATCAATGGGAGACAGCCCCTCGCGATCCATCAGCCGCTGCAACTGTGTCTCGGGATCGACCTTAACCACCAGAACCCGATCTACACGCTGCTCTGCTCCGGCTTCAAACAACAATGGAGCCTCATAAACCACCAGGGGAACGCCTGAGCTGGCAAGCGAACTGAGCCGTTCCAGGGCGAGTTGACCGATGGCCGGATGAGTAATCCGATTCACATCAATTCGTGCCTGCTGGTCAGAAAAGACCATCTGAGCGAGCCGATCCCGGTCCAAGCTTCCATCAGCGGCAAGAACAACCGCCCCAAAACGTTCCACCAACTGCTGCAGGACCACGCTTCCCGGCCTGACGATTTCGCGCGCCAACTGATCTGCGCTGACGACTGCAGCCCCGCATTTTTGGAACAAAGCGGCGACCAGACTCTTGCCGGAAGCAATGCTCCCCGTGACCCCTAAAATCAAAGATTGCTTTCTCATGTTAGACTTAATATCAGGGATTCACTCTCGTGAGCGAAAACCCCTCCAGACTATTGACTATTTAAATTCGACAGGGAGAGGCCATGAGCGACACCTTGCCACGAATGGTACTACGTCATGCTGAACGGTACGGAAAAAAAACAGCCATGCGCCGCAAACAGGACGGGCTCTACCAGGATATCAGCTGGTCCCACCTTGGTGAGCAAATCCGCGCCTTTGGTTCGTCCCTGATCGACATGGGGCTGAATCCGGGAGACCAGGCCGCGATCATGTCTCCTAATTGTCCGGAATGGGCCTATGCAGATCTTGGCATCATGTCTGCTGGTGGTCGCACCGTACCCGTTTACCATACTGAATCACTTAAAACAATTCTGCACATTCTGCAAAATTCACAATCGCGCTTTTTCTTCACCAACTCACCTCATTTTGCCAGACAACTTGTTCAACATCTGAGTCGCCTCCCCCAACTGGAAAGAATCATACTTCTGGACGGCGATGACCCCCATGATCACATCATGACCCTGCATGAATTTCTCAGGCGTGGCAGCAAACTTCCTGAAATCTGCCTGGAGAAGACCCTGGACCATGGGAGCCGAGAAGAGATTGCAACCATCGTCTACACATCAGGCACGACGGGTGAACCGAAAGGGGCTATACTGACCCACGGCAATATTCTCTCGAACATTGAAGCCTGCTGCCAACTTATCACTATGGACGAGAGCGACGAATGCCTCTCCTTCCTGCCACTCTCCCATATTTTTGAACGGATGGCGGGCTACTACATGATGCTCTATCAGGGTGTTGTTATCTCCTACGCGGAGAGCGTTGATACCGTTCCAGCCAACCTGCTAGAAGTTCAACCAACCGTCGTCATCAGCGTGCCGCGCCTCTATGAAAAAACCTACAACCGGATCCTGGAGCGCGTCACCACAGGGCCCTGGCTAAAAAAACAGATTTTTTTTCTTGCCCTGCTGACGGGAAAAGCACACATCGCCAGACAACAGCAAGGTCTCGATTCCAACTGGGCGATAAAGCTAACCCTGAAACTGTTCGACAGACTGGTTTTCTCCAAAATAAAAGAGCGGCTGGGAGGAAAACTCCGCTTTTTCATTTCAGGCGGGGCACCGCTGGTGACTGAGATAGCTGAATTTTTTCTCGCAATCGGCATTCCAATCTACGAAGGCTATGGCCTGACCGAGACCTCGCCTGTTATCTCCGTCAACTATCCCGGTCGGCACCGGATCGGTTCAGTCGGTCGCCCCTTGAACAACATCAATGTCAAGTTTCTCGAAGATGGAGAGCTGCATGTTGAGGGGCCCAGCGTGTTCCAGGGATATTGGAATCAACCGGAAAAAACCGAACAGGCGCTAAAAGATCACTGGTTTTTCACCGGCGATATTGGTTATCTGGATAAAGACAATTACCTCTTTATCACCGATCGAAAAAAAGATCTGATTGTTAATGCCGGAGGCAAGAACATCGCCCCTCTGGAAGTGGAGAATATGCTAAAAGCCGACAAGTTCGTAGCCAACGTGATGGTCTATGGTGATCGCAAGCCGTACCTGACTGCCCTGATTGTTCCCGACCTGGAAGCGCTGCAAAAATATGCCGACTACAAAAATATCGACTTTCTTGATCATTGCGACCTGGTCAGACACCCACAGATACTCAACCTGATCAGACGACGGATTGATCATCTGCAACAGAAAACTCCGTCCTATAAACAGGTCAAAAGGTTCACCCTGCTCTCACGAGATTTCAGTGCCGACGAGGGAGAAGTGACTCCGACATTAAAGCTCAAGCGAAAACGTATCAGTAAAAACTTTGCCACGGTTCTGGAGAATATCTATCGCGAAGAAGGACAAGCAATCCACGACACCAGTTTCTGTGTCATCAATTCTAACAAATCATAACTTGGACAAACGGACATCTTAGCTTCGGATATCTTCACCTGCAGGAGGGTATTGATACTATTTACAAGTCTGTCCTCAACACGTATTCTGTGCTAGTCTGCTCGTTTTTAAGTATCTGGAATCCATGGAGGTGTCTGGTGGAACAAAAGTCGCAGCTGAGCAATGATCTCATAGCAGCGCTGACGGGGCTGGCCAAACTGATCAAGGCCCTCCGGTTCTACCCACCCGAGCACCCGTCCCTGAAGCTGTCCATACAAGATACCAGCAAGGCTTTTCGTCCCCTTCTGGCTCACCCGCAACAAGCATTTAATATCACCCAGGCTGGCTTTGCCCTTGGGCAAAAAACGATTGCCGATGGGAATACCGTTCTGCTTAGCCTCGCCAGACAGTTGGTCGCAAGGCGCACACGACAAGTCCTGTTCCTCCCTGAACTGACCGGCTATGAACTACTGGCGTTTGCAAAATTCATCTCCCGCTCAGCCGAAGACATTTATCAGCAAGGAGGCTTACCGGTCCTGCTCGAAAAAGCGCGGGTCGCCAACATCTGGCTGAATGAACCAAGCCTGGAACAAGCTCTCAGGCGCCGGGAAGAACTGCTGGAATCGCCGGAGAGCCTGGAAGAGGATTTTGAGAACACAGGCTCAGATGAGACTACAGCTACCTCTGATGATTCAGCGCAGCAGAACATTGTCAGAGAAGTCACAGAAATTCTGCATAAACTGGGAGAGCCCCTGGAAGATCGTGAACACGCCGGACTCCTGTCTCGGCTGCTGGAACTGGCACCACAATTCATCCAGCAGACCGGAACCCCGGGAGCAATGCGCATCCTGCCATTGCTGATGCAGCATTATCAGGATGATCTGCGTAGCACCGCACAACAGCAGGCTGCTGATCGCACCTTCAACCAGCTGCTCGACGAAAAGCTGGTCAACAATCTGGTCGATTCCCTGGCGGACAGGAATCTCTCCCAGCCATTAATCAAACAGACGGCAAAAATGCTGGTCAAGCTTGAGATGAGGATTGCTCCTTATCTGCTCAAGCGACTCTCTGATGAGGAGAATAACCAGACCCGTCGCCACTTGACTCTTATTCTGGGGCAGATGGGCGCTCCAATTCTCAATCTTCTCAAAAAATCACTGACAGACGAGCGCTGGTTTGTG
Organism: Geopsychrobacteraceae bacterium; assembly: GCA_035267105.1. Classification (GTDB taxonomy): domain Bacteria; phylum Desulfobacterota; class Desulfuromonadia; order Desulfuromonadales; family Geopsychrobacteraceae; genus BM509. The sequence continues at coordinate 1,969 of DATFMC010000056.1, read as the reverse complement.
GTACGTAACACTGTGACGGTTATTGGCGATCTGCGCCAGAAAGCATCTATCCCAATGCTGGAGCCGATCCTCAGATACCCGGACCAAAGAGTCAAGCGCGCCCTGATCAGATCACTGACTATGATCGGTGGCAGAGAGGCCGTTCCGCTGCTGTTGAAACTCGTCACCGACAAAGATATCACCTTGCGCAGACCCGCGATTCTGGCATTAGGTGCCCTGAAACGTGAAGAAGCGGTTTCTCCATTATTGAAAATAGTTGCTCGTTCAGATATCTTCGGTAGGGAAACCAATATCAAGCTTGATGCGATCCGCGCCCTGTCGATGATCGGTTCAAACATTGCCGTACCACCATTGCTTGCCTTGTCCAGAAAAAAGAAATGGCTGAGCCGCTCGCGGTTTGAAGCTCAACAGGTTGCCGCCCTGGCAGCTCTTGGACAACTGGGGGACCTGGAAATCGTCAACACACTCAACAGTTTGCGCAACCACCGAAAAGGTACTATCAGCCGGGCGGCCGATCAGGCCCAGTCCCAGATACAAAGGCGTCACCATGTCTCCAAATCGACTTAAGCTGATTCCGTCTTCTCTGGCCGGGATTTTCCAGGGAATCCGCCTCTATCCAGGAAAACATCCTCTGGTTCGCAAACAGTTGGACAATACGCTCTCGGCCATGAATCCGTTTCTGCTGCAGCAGGGCCGCCTGACTATTGGCCTGGTGGATGGGACTTTGATGGTTGATGACCTGCCCTGCATGGATGAGCAATCAGCGACCGACGACCTGAAGCAATTGCTGGAAGGAAAAGAGATCAAGGCTGTCGAGTTTTTGCCTGGACTCGACGCGGACCAACTGGTCCATTTTTGCCTGCTTATCAGTTCAAAGGAATCTTTCGATTTACAGGATAGAATGGATGCAGCCGGGGTGACCGCTATTCAGGTAACACTCGAAGAAGACGGAGCCAGAGCCATCTACAATCAGGCTCTGGAAGTTGTTGAGTCCGTCTATCAGGATGTACGGATGGGGCAGATCCCGACATCTGAGTCTGCACTGGCAGCCTCCAGAGAGATGGTCGAGGTCTCCCTCGCCGAGCCCTACGCCCTCTTCTCCATGTCGTTGCTCAAGGATTACGACAATTACACTTTTACCCACTCGGTCAATGTCTCGGTCCTCGCAGTGACTGTTGGCCGCGCCTGTGGTGTTTCAGAGGAAGATCTGAACATTCTCAGCCTTGGCGGAATGCTGCACGATGTCGGTAAAATGACCATCGACCATAGCATCATCACCAAGCCAGGCAAACTCAGCGAAGATGAATTCGAACAGATGCGGCAACACCCGACCAACGGAGCCGAAATCGTTGCCAAAATGGCACATATTTCCCCCATTGTTCAGGATATTGTCAACGGCCACCACCTCCGTTTTGACCGTACGGGTTATCCGGCGGACAGCCGCGGAAAGACCCTTTCGCCATTGGTAGACATTGTCACAATTGCCGATATCTACGACGCCATGACCACGATTCGCTGTTATCAGAAGCCACTTTCCCCACGCCAGGCCCTGGAGAAGATTCGCGCATTGTCCGGAAATTTCGTCCATCCTGAATTTATTGAAAAGTTTATCGCCTTTCTTGGCCCTTACCCGGTTGGCAGTCTGGTCAGAACTGACGAAGGCTCTATCGGTTTGGTTGTTGACCAGAATCAGAGCGGCAAAGGGACGCTGACCATCAAACAGATCTTCAATCCGGCGGGCGACAAGCTCGACCCTCCAGCAAAGGTCGAACTTCCCGATGTGAACAGCATTGTCGCCGAGGTCGACCCACTGCTTAAAGGGATCAATGTTCAGGAGTTTCTGGACTGAGAGAACTTCCACTTATAAAACAACAAGCCCCCTGAGAGAATTTTGAACATCTCAGGGGGCTTGTTGTATTCCGGTTCTCACAGAGATCAGGACTGTAATTGACCAAGTGCCTTTGCTGCT
>DATFMC010000055.1:0-22537 GCA_035267105.1 Geopsychrobacteraceae bacterium | reverse complement strand
CATCCAACCGAAACTGAGCTGTGACCAGAATTCGCGCTCCAGAGCATAAAAGACCGCGAAATCCCACTCCAGGATGTGGATCTGCAGCTCTGGATTTTCCTGCGCCAGACGGTCGAGCAGCTGACCGAAGGTTTCCTCCTGATCGGTGTCTCTGCGCAAACGAACCCGGCTGTCGACATCCCAACCGAGAAGATAGATCGAATGCCGGGCCTGCTCAAAGGCTTCGGCAACAGCTCGGTAATAGTCTTCACCATCGATCAGAAAAGCGCCCCGTTCAGCTCTGGCCAGCTGCCAGCAGTTCTCGCCGGGGATAAAAAATGACTTCTCTTGTGCGCTACTGCTCATCTCTGCTTCTCTCTCATCACATCGGCGACCCCTCTTATCTGTAGAAACACGTTGAAGCTGCCAGTTGCCCTCCTTGAAACCCCTGTACCGAGCTGTTAGAGTTTAGCATTCGAAAAGTCAGCTCGCCCAGCGGCGAGCGGCAAAGCGACCACCAGAGAAAGGATCCGATGCAAAACAAAGTAGACAAAGCCCTCTCTTCTGCCGAAGACATCATCTACATCTGCAGCGCGCTGGTGTTGGTTGCTGCTTCCGCTGCCCTTCTGATCTTTTCAACTCTGGAGTTTGTTTCCAGCTTCAATGAGAATATCAGCAAAAGTATCTCCCAACTGCTCGACGGGTTGCTGCTGGTACTGATGCTGGTCGAAATCCTGCATACTATCGGTATCTTCCTCAAGAAGCGCAAACTGGTCATCGAACCGTTCCTGGCTATTGGCATTATCGCAGCTATCCGCCGCGTGCTGATCATCACTGCGGAGCAGGTCCATCCGACCCCTGAACACGCCGCAGCTTTCCGGATGACCATGCTGGAACTCGGCCTGTTGGCAGCCATGATTTTCAGCTTCGTCTTCTGCATCTTTCTGTTGCGCCGCCATGGTCGCAACGAACCAGTCGAGATGGAAGGATAAGTCACCGTTAACCAATTTACTTTCAATCAGTCGGGAAAGGTTTCACCATAGTGTTTGTACAGAGCCCGCTGATAATCCCGATCGATCTGCCGGGCTGCATCATATTCCGGCGCACTTTTGATCAGTTCCTGCGAGAGCCCCACCTCTACCTGCTGTCTGGTCCAGTCGAACTGTTTAACCCAGTCGGGTGAGATCAGGACATGGCGACCCGGCAACCAGTTGCGCGTATCAATGACCAGATAACGAACAGCCCAGCTCTGATGATCCAGGATCAGATCCTCAACATGTCCCACAGAACCATCTGCCGCTTCTAGCCGATAGCCTGTGACCTCGTCACTGCTGCGCAGGTGTGAGTTCTCCTGTTCTGTTGACAAGTCCGGTTGGACAAACGGGGGAATTGACGGGATCGCCTGAAATAGCGGGTCAGTCGTCCAGTAGGGCTCCCAACCAAAATAGCTGTAGTACTGTTGCTGATATTGGCGTGAGACTGGCTGCTTGCTATCGATCGGCGGTGCATTTTCGATCTTCTCTCGAGTTAAATCGACCCGGATAGCATGCTTTTCATCATCAAGACCTTTGACCACAGAGGGAACCAGCAGGACTTGCCGCCCCAATAACCAATTCCCGGTCCTTACCACCAGATAACGAACCTGCCAGCGCTGGTCATCGAAATAAACCTCTTCCAGCCGACCGATATCAACATCAATTGCCTGAAAACTATAACCTGTCAGATCGTTCAAATTTCTTAGTTCGCGCATCGTGCCACCCTCTCACTATCCTTTCTCCACTTATTAAAAGTTTAACAATTGCAGAGGGTTTCTCAAGAGGAAGAAAATTCTGCAGAACCAACCGGTCGGATAAAACCACGCTACGACATGCTGAAAACCGTCACTAAAGGACTGAAACGTCTTGATATCAGGCACTTATGCACCTTCTGTTTTTTTGAAGTTATCATCACCAGGAACTCATCAACGCAAATGAGCTATTTGCTACCATCAAGAATAGCAAACATCTCATTGCCCCAACCATGCAGTTTGTTAGTCTTTGAGAGTTATAAAATAGTGAATATCATAACGATACAACGACTATTTTTCTGAAGCGCACAAGAACTGGAAGGGAAGTCGGCATATGTCTGTAAGAGTTGCAACAAAAGATACTTCAGCAAAGATGCGGCGATAGAACGATGGCAGAACTTCTGCAGGGGAGCTGTGAACACATTCACTAACAGTCAATTGCCGGGCGATGAAGCTCGTTCGCCTGTTTCAAACTTTAGGAGTCTATTGTGAGCCCCAAAAAAGCGTACGAAGAAAAGCTGCAAGCACAGTTGGACGAATTGAAAGCCAAAATTGATACCCTGAAAGCCAAAGCTGATCAAACGGAAGCCTCAACCAGGCTCAGCTACTACGACACCATTGAAGAACTAAAACTAAAGCGGGATCTGGCTCAAAACAAACTTGATGAAATCAAGAAAGCCGGTGAAAGTGCCTGGGAAGATCTCAAGGATGGTGCCGAAGGTGCCTGGGCTGAGTTCAGTGCGGCTGTCAAAGCGGCAACCTCCCGCTTTCAATAGATTGATTTCATCAGCAAACGGAAAAACCAACAAGAAAGGAATTTCAAATGGCGAGTGAAGGCTACCATGAACCGGTCAGTGAACTGTCTGCGGAAAACAGGGATTATCACCGCGCCCTGAAATCATTGATGGAAGAACTTGAAGCCATCGACTGGTATAACCAGCGGGTCGATGCCTGTAAGAACGAAGAGCTGAAAAAGATCCTTATCCATAACCGGGATGAGGAGGTCGAACACGTGGCTATGCTAATCGAGTGGCTACGCCGTCAGGATTCGGTGTTCGAAAAAGAACTGAAGGAGTACCTGTTCAGCGACAAACCGATCGGCCACTAACGCAGTTGGAAACAGCAGCAAACCGATTCGCCTCCATCGTCAGAGGTGCTGATCCGGAAGGAAATCTGGAGGTCAGTCCGACGACAAGACCCAACCAGCCTGATCTGAACTCGGCTATGGCCGTCCTGCGTCAAATTCAATGATGTGCGGAAAGCGTTGCGGAGCATCCGGGTCGGCCTGGTGGTAAAGGGGACTAGCCGCACCGACCCGGCCGCCCATATTGTAGGTAAAGCTGCTGACCGGCCGGTGTCGCAACCAATATCCAGCGTAACTTGGTCCGCTGCTATCGTAAGCGGAATGAAAATGAACGAACTGCTCCTGCGGCGCCGGACGCGACTGAAGCCATTCGGGCGGAGCCTGGTCAAAAAAGACCGGTTCGATCCGCGCGTCGCTATGCGGCAGCGCGCGGACCCTCGGGAGAGAACTGAGCACCGCCTCCCCTTCAAACAAGAGCGCACCCTCTGGTCGTTGATCGGTATAGAACCGGCGCTCGTTATAACAGCGAAACTCAAGACGCGTCAGGTCGTCGCCCTTGGCAGGCCTGAAGTAATAACCGACAAAGGGACCGAAAGAGAGCTGCTGTCCATGATAGAAAAATTCCAGCTGGGCGTAAAAGCCGCGCGGCGTTTCCACTGCCACTGCCACGGAGGTCGGTAGCGTCATCAGGTAACCGAGAAGAAGCAGAAGACGCCAGATCATGCCTGTTCTCCCCAGAACCGCCCGATCAGCAAGATCGCGCCGCCAAACAGAATAATGAGAAAACCGAGCGCCACACCGGGGTCATTGAACCAGTCGACGAGGGTCAGCTGTCCGTAGCTAGTCGGCACATAGAGCGCCGGGATCAGTGTTTCATGGAGATGGGCAAAGGCTGCCGCGCCGACCAGTCCGCCGAGTAAAGCAAAGATGGCGTCCATTCGCCCTTCGCCAACCGCCGCCCAGCAGGTGCCGGGACAGTAGCCGGTCAACCCCCAGCCGATGCCGAAGACCACCCCGCCGAGTCCGGTCGCAACCAGACTGGTCGGCAGAACCCGCGTGGTGCCACCGCCCGAAGCCTCCAGCGCGAACAGGCCAATAGCAGAGAAAATTACCACCAGCAACATAAACTGCGGAATATAACGCTCCTTCATCAGGTGCGCCAGCACCATCTTCTGCGGATTGGTCGCCCCGACCCGCTGAATCACAAAACCGAAGGCGATTCCGGAAAAGAGTCCGATCCAGACATCAGTCATGAGGTTGGCTCCTGTTCTTGTAGACAATCCGCGCGGTCAACATCGCCACAGAGAAGATCACCGCGCCAAAGTAGAGACCACTGACAGCCAGCTGGGTCGATCCTGAGAGGAACAGTCCGAGGGTGCAACCACCGGCCAAACGGGCTCCGAACAGAATCAGGAAGCCACCGACAAAGGTGGTCGTATAGCGCTTCATCTGACTCGGCCCGTAGCGCGCTTCCCAGGCTTGCGGCATATCTCTGACCGGCTGACCAAAGCTGCGGCCGGCGACAAATCCACCAGTCGCCATCCCCAGCACAAAAGCCATCAACCAGGACCCCGGTCCCGGCATCATCTGGTAATGCGCCTTGCTTTGCGCATACTCGGGCGAGACCTGCAGCAGGAAACCTTTTAAAGTGGTGACAAAGCCGCTTGATGAAGCCGGCGGTCCGAAGCTGGCGAAGATAAAGACCATAATTCCCGCCAGGGCGATAGCGCTCGGGAGAATCGGCCAGTAGGGTCTATTCGAGTGACTCATAGCTACCCTCCGCAGGAAATGTAGCCCTTGCTCTGACTACCCGATGACGTCTTTTGCGCCTCGCTCTTCGATGTGTCCGCTGACTGACTTCCAGCACTACGCGTTGCCTTGGCTGTCTGCTCGACCTGCGGCAACGACTGACCACTCAAAGCATTGGCGGCAGTCTCGACCGGGTAATAGCGATCCTGGCTCCCCCAGCCGAACCAGGAGTTGTCGTAGAGCATCACGTCTTCAAAACCGAGCAGGCGCAGGACAAAATAGCCGAAAGAGCCACGCCGCGCCGAATGACAATAGGTGATCACTCCGGCCGTCGGGTTCAGACCACGGTACATTTCGACCAACTGCGCATAGCCTTTCAACATCTTGCTTTCAGTATCGATCCAGTTGGCTTCGTAATTGATATTAAACGCCCCGGGAATATGGCCGGCTTTGAGCGGACTGCCGTCGAGACCGGTGTTCAGCGCCTCACCCAGATATTCAGCTTTGGAACGGACATCAAGGATCTGGTAATAGCGATCACCGAGGCGGGGGTAAATAAAATCCTCATCCACCCAGCGGCGGTTGTCTATCTCAGCCGCCGGAGCCTGATACAGCAGTGGCTCACGTTTTTCTGGCTGGTTGACGACTTCGCCGCCAGCCGCCATCCAACCGTCAATACCCCCTTCGAGAACCGCCATCTTTTTGTGACCAAGGAGGTCAAGCACCCAGAACAGGTAGGATGCGGTAGCACCGCCATCGCGAGCAACGGAATCATAGAGGACAATCATGTCGTTACGAAACAGGCCGTGTTGACCGAGGATGCGTTGCGCCTCGGCAGGGCCAACGAACAGGCCACCCATATTGCTGGCGGCGCTGCTGGTTCGAAACCTGCTCCACGGCAACCGGATCGCACCCGGTATCAGCTTTCCGTCAAAGTACTCATCGGTACGCACATCGACAAGCACCAACGGTTCCTGCTGTTGGCGCTGCATCAGTTCGGCAGAACTCAACAGGTAACGACCGTTCGGAAAAGCCTTGCCTTCGGTCGCCGCCGAGGCCAGCGCCCACCAGACCCCGAGCAACAGCACCAGAGCGATAATCAATAAACGCGCAAGTGAAGGCTTCTGCATATACTTTCTCCTTATTAAAAAATTATTCCCAGCGGTTTGTTTGCGTCCGAACGCCCCTGGTGGCAAAGGCTGTGATGACTCCAGCCAGCAACAACTCAAGACCAATAACGAAGCCAATCAACCAATTGCCGGTCTCCGGCCAGCCAAGCAGAATCAGTATCGCCAACACCATGTTCAAACTACCGACCAGCAGGTGCCACCCGGATGTCATTTTGAGTCGCACCAGAGAAAGCCCCACCAGTAAGCGCATGAACCCGCTCGCCAGTAGCAACAGACCGATCAACAGCGTCAGGCCGATGGCACCTCCGACCGGATCGATCAGCAACATCAGGCCAACAACAGCGTAAAGAGCCCCGCTGAACAGTCGTGACTTGAATATCACGCCTCGGCCAATCAGGGCGTGCCCGCCTTCGGCCAGGCCAGCAAACAACAGCAGCGCACCGAACAGCAACATGGTCATCCTGGTGGCTGTAAAGGAAGAGAAAATCGCCAGCAGCCCGAGAAAGGCAAGAAATAAACCGACGCTGAGAAACCACTGACTCACGCGTTGCCGGCTCAACCCGGGTCGCAGGTGAACACGATTATTTCGCATAGCCTCCCCGAATAACCGTGGATTAAAATCAAAATCCAGCGGCAGAAGCCCGGACCGCGCCGCCAACGACAGCGATCCACCCTGACCTAGTTCACCAGTTCAACCAGAGTTTTGGCCTTCAACTCACGACCTTCGAACATTTCGTAATCCATATTGCCACTCACCCGAACCAAATCTCCGGCCTCGATTCGCTGGTAACCTTTGTTATCCAGTGGGTTGTAGGGCATTTCTGCAATATCCACTGTCAGATTGGTGGTTCCGACCGACAGTTCGAACTCATCTCCGTTGACTTCAGTCACAACCCCCTGAACCACTGTCCTGGAGGTCATCACCGGGTTGACCATTGCTATATAAGTGTCTTCATCATCCACTGGACTGGCATAAAAGTAGGTACCGAGCTTTTCGACATAGACCCTGCTCGCCTCAATCGTAGTCCGTTGGAAAAAATCATCATCGATCTTGCCGGTGACAGTCACTTTATCGCCGGGTAGCAGGACGTAGGCATCGGCGTCGCGATCACCATCGTCCATTTCGACAGTGATCCAGCCCTTGCCATAGTCCAGCGTAAAGGTGTCAACATTCACCGCCTTGACCGTTCCATCAATACTGATCCAGGCATTGTTAGGTTTTGCATACGGGTTTTCAGCCAAAGCCACAGGGGCCAGCAGAAAGCCGAAAGCTGAGAGGAAAAATAAAGAAACAGACAGTGCACATCTCATTTTTTTCTCCTTTTCGTTTTCTGTTAATGGCAAAGAATAACGTTATTGTTTCTCAGAGCGTAACAACTGAACAGGTGCAGACAATGGACAGTTTGCTACTTTTACAGGTAGCATTTCTCACCCCTGACAAGCCCGACAACAAGCAGTTTGAGGAAATTATTAAATTTGCCCGTAATTTCATGTTAAAAAACAATAAGACAGGTGACATAATTGTCCAAAGTGTCGGCCCGCCAATTCCCCGGTCAAAGCGTGGACAACAATCCCAGATGTTGATTCTGTGCTCAAAAGGGAGGGTAAAATGTTATATTAGATAACATGAGTGCCAGAAACAGTGACTTGTGGTTTATTCGTAGACTTGATCCTTGGGAATTGATTACGTGAAAGGCACTTTCACAGCCAGGTTCAGCAAAAGATAAGGAGACTGGATATGAAGAATAGTATTAAAAGGCTTAAAAATCTGTGTGAAATAATGATCAGTATGGGATTTACAGAATCTCCCAACGAAAAGGAAATCAAAAAAATGATTCTTGAACTTGAAACGACTATTGCTAAAGAAATGGAGCTGTTAAAGGAGCGAGAGTCAATCTCTGACTTCTAACCAGTTTGATCGACAAAGAACCTGCCTACATCAAGGAACCGGCATCCGATCATCATCTGCTGCGCAGAATTAAAAGCCTGGCTGCCTTCACCTTTATTTGCAAAAGATCTAAGATCGGAAACCCGGCCGATTCGAGTTTTAATTCCGCTTGAGCGAGACGACCCTGCAGTGGACGGAATGTTCCATAACTCATCAGGACCGTTGTCGTAAATCCCCGATGCGCTCACCTCAGAAGGCGTAGCTGATGATGATCGAGGCGAACTCGTGGTCGCGCTTTTGCCCCTTGAATTCGCGGCTGCGATGGGTCACCGCCAAACTCAGCGACAGACCTTCCAGCTTTCCGGTGACACCACCGGTCAGGTCGGCGACCAACGGTTCTTTGTCAACGCTGTGACTGGTGCGGAAGCTGTTGCCGTCGAGAAAAATGTCCCGCAGCACCGCCCGGCCGTTGACAGCGCCGAACAGGTAGAGACTGAAACCGTTGACTTGCTTTGTCCAGTTGCTGCCGGCCGGGCGGATCAGCGAAACCGAAAAGGTTTTCGGAATATTCCGGCCGGCGCGAATTTCCAGGCCGGCGTTGGCGTAGGTCATGATGTTGCCGAGTGTGCCGCCGGCGTGCAGAATGGCGTCGACGCAAAAGCGACCCCGATTGTCCGGATGGAAGAGCCACTTGCGCTCAAAGGCCAGAGTCAGACCGGGCTCGTTCTTCAGTTGATGATCCCACCCCTGCGGCTGAGCCAGACCGCGCACCCGGTGCACGAACCTCTGTGCGTCTTCGGCCAGGGACGCCGGTCCGACCATACCGAACTGAACTTCCAGCGTATCCATCTGGTTCCAGTTGGTGTCGCTTACACTCATGCGGTGATAGGCTGCCGACAAGTAGCTGTAACCAGCGTACGGCCGATCATAGGGGATCAGATCGGAGCGATCAGTCTCCTTCGGGGTGTAGATGTTCTGGCCTATGGCCACCTCCAGCTTGTGCCCGGTTTCCGCAGGCACCCGTTTGACGAGCGGCAACTGGTGGAGAAAGTTCAGCACCTCCAGCGGAATCCGGGTGGTTCGGTTAGGCGCTGCGGTCGGCGAAAAATCGGGAGAGATCAGCGAGTACTTGACGCCGCTGGTGTAATCACTGTCAGCATTGACGAACAGATCGTTCTCAAAATAGAGGCTGTGGGTCCAGGGGTTTCCGGCGGCAGGGCAAGCGAGCGGGATCGACAGAAAAATCAGGAACATGAACGCGCAACGAAGCATAGGATTTCTTCCGAGAATCAGCAGCTTTTGGGGTCTGTCAGAATTCCGCCGGCCAGTCCGGCAACCGCTGACGACGGTACAGTCAGCTTTCCTGGCACGATGGCCTGATCTTACTGCAGGGCAGTTTCGGCATGAGGAAGAACGCTGTCGATACCTCCGCCAGGCTGAACTGAGAACCGAAGACCCTTCAGGATAAAGTTTCGCGGCGTCACCGGCAGATTTTTATTCCGCTCGGCGTGCCGCTCATGGTCAGCTTGACAGAGATGACTCCGCACTCTCCACGTTGATGACTCCAAGTCGGATCGCATACCGAGCCATTTCGGCGGAGGTATTCAAGGCAAGCTTCTTTTTCACCGCGGCGCGATGCTTGGCAACCGTCTTGGGGCTGATGCAGAGGATGTCGCTGATGCCGCTGGTCTGCTTGCCGTCAGCCAATAAGCGGAAAACCTGTTTTTCCCGATCGGTCAACAACTGATATTCCGACAACTGGTCATCTGCGTCTTTCCGGTGTTCCAGATAGAACTGTATAATAGATGGGTTAAGACTCGGACTGAGAGCGTAGCCGCCTTGGTGGACTTCGCGAATGGCGTCGACAAGTTCGGCAATCGGGGCGTTCTTTAGAATATATCCTCTGGCCCCGGCTTTGAGGATTTCGAAAACAGCGACCTCGTCATCGTTGCCACTATAGACCACAACTCCGAGCTGTGGTTTTTCTTCAAGATAAAGACGGATCGCCTCCGGGGCACTGAGATCACTTGACGGCAGGTCCTGAATGATAACGTCTATCGGTAAGTCGCGTATCTTCCGCAGTCCCTCGACACCATTGCTGGCCGTTGCGACGACCTCGATATCAACAAAACCCTGCAGCAAATAACCAAGACCCTCTTCAACCACCGGATATTCTGCAACAATCAAGACCTGTAAGGCATCCACCGAATCAACCTCCCGAAATACGAATATCCCTCGTAAAAAGCTATTTCAAACAAGGATAAAAACTGACCCATAGCAGCATTTTTCCACCCCGAATAGTAGCAAAAAACGCATTGTTTAAGCATAGCAGATTGTTAGGATATCTGTCACAGGACGACTTACTTTTCTGCGGAGTGGTTCATTCAAACTGGACACAAAAGAAAGGATAAGCAATGTCGAAAAAAGATTTCCTGGCCGAGAAAAAAACGAATACCCCTCAAGACTTGCGCGAAGGCTCTGCTTTTGCCTGTGAGCAATGCAACAAAATGTACGTTCTTGAAGATGCTCTCGCCATCAGCATGAACTGCTGCGGAGAACCACTCAAAGAGCTACGCTACGAGGCCTCCATCCCATGACAGGTTGACAACAAAAACCAGAGTGAACACAAGACAGAGAAAAAGTGTCCACTTCCGGAAGTACGCAAGGCGGCCCAATGTTCTGTTTGGGCCGCCTTGATTATGTGTGCACCTCCACTATTCCTTATCGATACTGTCAACGACAATAGCCCCCATGGAAGCCGGCATGGCAACCAGGACAATCCGCTTGACGGCAATGACCGGATCGGTCAGCAGGGGGAGTTTGTCGAGTGCCAGCAGCACGACGCCGACAACAATCGCTGTCAGTAAATATGCCAGCCCGATACGAAAAACATAGACAAAGAGTCGATGTTTAACCGATGCCTGAAACAGGCTTTGGTAGGCATAGAGGGCAAGAAACCCGATGGAGAGCAGAAACACCAGAAACAGGTTCGGCAAAGGCAAAGTGATGGCCGACAACCATGCTTCTTCGGAAAAAGAAATCGGTACGGCCAACGCGGAAGCACCGATAACGATCTGTGCAATATCTTCCCCATTTAGATTTAACGTCATAAATCGTCCTCAAAAGATCAACACCTTCAGACGAACGGACTATTTCTGCGAGCGCAGGATCGCGGTAAACATCGGCGCGTTATCCACCGCAGAGGCCAGCACCAGCGTTATCTCCATATCCCGTATATCACCGCTGGCAGCACGAAACATATAGCGGGAGGTGTGCTTTTTATCCGTCTGAGACAGGGCCGCAAGGGTAGCCTTCAATCTGTCGTTGTCTTCAAAGTATTCAAACACTGATTCTCCCAGCAAATCCGACCGGGACAGCCCGATAAGTTGTTCGGCCTGCTGATTGGAGATGATAATCTTGCCGTTTTCCAGGAAGGTGACTATGGCGGATTCGGCAGCCTCTATCAGGTTACGATAGCGATCTTCAGATTCCCGCCGCTGAAGAGTGGTTCGGTCCAATTCGCCCATCATGGTATTAAAATCGATCAGCAACTGACCTATTTCATCCTGCGGCCCCTTGACAGGAATTCTTTCATGGAGGTCGCCGGTGGTGGTGATATGGTGGATTGTGTCCGATGCCGATTGCACCGGCATAATGATGAGTTTTCGGACAAAAACCCAGGTGACGACGACAACCAGCACAAGCGTCCAGGCACGATAATAGAATGTCTGTTTCAGGTTGCTGGCGACATCTCGATATAAACCTGCCATCGGCCTGACAACAGAAACAGCACCGATGATCTCTCCGGGTTGATAATTGTACGACGGGTGTTCCCGGGGGAAGCGTTGCTGGATAAATTCCGGTGCCGATTCAAATGTTCCATGACATTTGAGACAAGACTCATCGGCGGCCAGGGCCTTCATGTAGCGAAACACCTCTTTGCCCTGATTTTGTGTGATGCGGTAGATTTCAGATTTATTCTCTGCGGAAAAAACCTTTAATTGTTCTGCTTCATAGGAATCAGGTCGGTTGTCCGGATTCCGGAAGTTGAGCGAAACCTGGCGGATTGAGTAGTGATCCTTCGCTGAAATCTTTTTGGCAATCTGGGTCGCCACTACTTGCGGAACCAGAGCGTAGTTGGTTTCCGGTTCGTCGCGCACGATATCCGACATGTGATTGAATGTTGCGACCAGTTCCCTGGTCGCACTTCGTCCCTGGTCAAGTGCAATTTTTTGTGCCACTTCCTTCTGATCCCGATAGGTCAAAAAAGCGGTCCCGAGAAAAAGAAGGATCAGGGCACACGAAAGAATCAGATTAAATTTAACACTCAACCTCAGAGGTCTCTTTGACGCCATTTGGCACTCCATAAACTCGATGGCAAAACAAGTGCTCTTCTAGCACAATACAAAAACTTCAGCAACTTCAGAAGCTTATTCCGACTTACGAGCATATCATTTCAGGCAACAAATCTCGATTGTGCTGCCGATCGAATCGCAAGCGAACCTTTTGGGACGAAGAGTTATCCGGATAAAGGAAGGATGGCTGATGAATCGTGAATCCATCCAGGCAGAACAGCACTAATCGCGCTGCAACGTCCATTTCAAGACCGGTGGTGTCATCAGGGTGGTGACAATCGCCATGATAACAACCGCCGAAAACATATACTCGATAAGCGGCGGAACCGGCTGTGGCGACGAAAAGATGCCGGCGCGCAACGCGATATCGGCGATGATCAGTTCGACCGCCCCGCGGGCGTTCATCCCCACTCCGACGGCGACGGAATCATGCGGCGACAAGCCGACGCTCCGGGCACACAGTCCTGCGCCGACAATTTTACCGGCACAGGCCAGCAGGATGAAGGCTGCGACAAACAGGGGAATTTCCTGTAGCGCCACCAGATCCAGATGCAGACCAATCGAAGCGAAAAAAATCGGAGCCAGGAACCCGCTGGTCAACCCCTTGATTTTCAGCATGATATCATCAAAAGATTCTGCGTCGATGGTTTTCCTGCGGAAAAAGAGTCCGGCCAGAAAAGCACCGAGGATGAAATGCATGCCGAGCTCTTCAGCAAGCAGCGCGTAGGCGAAGGCTGCGATCAACAGCATGCTGAACTCAAACTCCTCCGCCTGGCTCTTCCTTAACCAGTTGCCGATCAGCGGGAACAGGTAGTGACCTAAAGCCCCGGCGATAACGAAAAACAGCACGACCTTCCCCAGCAGCAGTAACAGCGTCGCCATGTCGGGCGCGCTGCCGGTCTGGATAACGCCGGTCAGAATGGCCAGCAGGATCAGGCTCAAGGTGTCGTCGATCACCGCGGCAGAAACGATGATCTGCCCGACCCGGCTTTCCAGCTTACCCAGATCCATCAGCGCTTTGACACTGACCGGTACCGCCGTCACCGCCAGCACGGTACCAAGAAACAGAGCCTGTGCATCGCGGATCGCCGATGGTGGTAAAACGAGATAGCCGAAGCCGAGACCGAGACCGAAAGGGATCAGCATTCCACCGGTTGCCACGACGAACGCACCCTTTGAAGATTTCAGCAGTTTGACCGGTTGCAACTCCATGCCACCGAGCAGCATCAGAAAGAAAATGCCCAGATCGGTGAGCGCAGTAAAAACCTCGTTGCTCGACAGGTTGGACAGAATCGGAAAGCTTTGCTCGTAATGGTGAACAATAACCCCCAGACAGATACCGGAGATCAGCTCACCCAGGAGGGCGGGCTGTCCCATCCGCTCGGAAATTTCGCCAAAAATTCTGGTGACGATTAACAGAACCAGCAGAATATAAATAATCGACATTCGGATGTTCCATTCAGTGATGTTCGCACAGTGATTCTGGGCGCCCGGGTTTATTGCAGCGGCTGACCGTGAATGATGTTGAGCCGCTCAAATCTAACGAGTGTCCATCCGGAAACTCCGGATGGCACGACTGCAGTTTTCGATCTGGAAACGAGCAACTTTTCGCAAAGTCAAGGAAATCAAGGATTTGAGCGGAGGCGTAGTCCTTTACGCCGCACAATCAAATTCGCCGATTGACGCAGAGATTGCGGAAAAGGGCCGTTTCCGGACGAAAACTAACTATTGAGAGAGACTGGCGAATCATATTCGGGACATTTCCGCAACTGCTCTCCGGTCATGTGAACATTGACCGTACCCTGCTCCCAGTCAACGATTCCCAACAGGGCCGGAGTGACCAGGAATTTTTTACTCGACACCAAAGACCCTGTTGCCACAACCAGATATTGAATGTACCAGGTTTCATCATCGAGGATAAAATCCTCCACCTGGCCGAGTTCACCATCAGTTGCCCGGATGCTGTGGCCGATAACTTCATCAGCTGAGCGCAAGTGGGCTTCCGCTGACCTCGAAGAAATATTGACCGCCGCCGGTTGCCCGGCGATAACAGTGGCGGGCTCATTGATTTTTTCTCCACCTGCGGGATCGTCCCGGTAATATGGAATCCCGAAAAAGGTGTGATAGGCGATTTCGTACTGCCTGCTCACCGGGGCATCGCGGTCCAGACCCGGTGCCTTTTCCAGCTTGTTTTTAAGCAGCTCAACGGATACGAGACCGGCCGCCCCATCAACTTTTCCGAGGAAGGCCGGCAGGATGAGCACTTTTCGCCCCGCAAGCCAGGTCCCGGTATCCGCCACCACGTAGCGAACAATCCACGGCCGGTCATCAAAAAGCAAATCTTCACACCGGCCGATATTACCATCCACCGCCGACAGTTGAAACGTATTGAGCTTCTTTACACTGCGCAACATCCGTCTTCCCCGCATAGGTATTTCAAATTGTGAGGCCCATCTAAAGATTATCAGAGTAAAACTTTTTTTCAAAAAACCAGCCTGTTTAAGCGATAGCCCGTTGGCATAAAAACAACCGAACCCGGAAGCAACTGGAAGACGTTAACCCTGGGCGAAAGAAGTCTGCAAAATTTGGCTTTGCAAATATCTCTGCTCGCCGATTCAAAGCGACGTCCCGAGAATTATTCTTGCGCTTGAGCGTAAAAATAGGGTTTGATCAGCAGGAAGACCAGTCCGGTGGACAACCGTCCCCTATCCTTCTTAAGCAAACGATATCGACTGAAGAAAGCGTGGGGGCAATAGCGACCTTGATCTGGAGCGGTACAAACATTGGATGCGTTAACTATTTATACTGAACTCATTCACCACTTGACGATGATGGTGGTCCTCAGCCTGTCCTACGGGTTGATTATCAAGAGATTTCAAAAAAGTACTTTTGGTCGGGACCTTCTACTCGGCTGCGCTTTTGGCTTGTGTGTCGTGATCGGAATGGCCGACCCCTACAAGGTCACCTCGGGCATCATTATCGATGCCGAATCGATTCTGATCAGTCTTGCAGGCCTGCTCGTCGGGCCTGTAGCAGCCATTAGCGCCGCAATAATCGGGATCGCCTTTTGCCTATATCTGGCGGGGCCCGGGGTTGTGGCCAGTATCTGTATCATCATCTTCTATGCTCTGGCAGGGATCGCCTTTCGTTATCACCTGCAACGTAAAGACCGCCCCATCACCCTTTCGGTTCTGCTGGTTCTCGGTTTTTCCATCCATATCGGAAGCTTGCCTTTTTTCTTTCTGCTGCCGCAGCCGTTGGTCTGGCCGGTGCTTGAAAAAATCACCGGTCCCTTTTTAACTATTTTCCCTGCCGCCACGGTTCTGGTGGGACTGGCCTTTCTCTTCTTTGAGTCACAAGCCCTGACCGAGAAAACCTTGCGGGAAAGCGAACTTCGCTTCAAGGCCCTTTACCAGGAATTCCAGACGATCCTGCACGGGATCCCTGACCGCATCACCTTGTGGGATGAAAACTTGCGTCCGGTATGGAGCAATCATGAGCCGGATCAAGATTCGCCCGTTGATAATACGGTCACTGATCACTGTTTTTCTTTGCAGGTAAAGGACTTCGAACCTTGCGAAGATTGTGCCTTGAAAGACAGCTTCACCAATCAGTCCGCGCACGAGCGTGAGATTAAACATGCCGACGAGACCTTCAGTATCAAGTATTTCCCTCTGGTCAATGACGACAACCAGGTAACCAGGGTGATCACCCTGGCGGGTGATATTACGGAAAAGAAGCGTCTCGAAAAAGAAGCCCTCCAGTCGGGCCGCCTGGCGGCTCTGGGTCAATTGTCCGCCGGGATCGCCCATGAAATCAACAATCCTAACGCCCTGATAGTGCATAATTCCGGGATTTTAAATGAGATTTTTCCTGCGATATTGCCAATCCTCGATGACTGGTTCGAGCAGCATGGTGAATTTACCTTAGGGCGCATGCCCTATTCGAGGATACGAGAAGAACTTCCGCGGCTGGCAAATGAAATCTCCCTGTCCTCTCACAGAATTAAAAGCATCGTCGAGGACCTCAAGCAATTTGTTCTGAACGCCCACAATGAAAAAGAGGAGTCTGTAGACCTGCACCAGGTGGCCGCTCAGGCCATCCACCTGGTGCAGAAAACCGCAGGTGGCAACACGTGTGTTTTTCAGGAACACTATGCGGAAGCCCTGCCGCCGGTTAAAGGTGATTTCAGACAACTGGAGCAGGTGGTGGTTAATCTGCTGGTGAATGCTATCCAATCAACGAGCGATAACAGGAAGAAGATTTCAATTAAAGTCTGGCATAACACGGACAGCGGAATGAATGTTATTGCAGTGTCCGACCAGGGAACGGGAATTACGGAAGAGAACCTGGCGCGGATCACAGAACCCTTCTTTACCACCAAAAGAGATCAGGGAGGGACCGGCCTCGGTTTGTCCATCTGCACGCGCATCGTCAAGGATCACGACGGCACTCTCGACATTTCGTCGGTGCCGGGTCAAGGGACCATCGCGCAGGTCCTGTTGCCGGCACATCATGCAGGAGACACGCATGAATAAAGGCAGCTATCCGGACTTGCCGATCCTGTTGGTTGATGATGAGAAAAGCTGGTTGAAAGCATTCTCCTTCGCCCTTGAATATAACGGCGGCATAAACAATATCCTGACCTGTTCCGATAGCCGAGAGGTCATGGCTATTCTCGACCGGCAAAAGATCAGCATTGTCATCCTCGACCTGACGATGCCGCACCTGAGCGGCCAGGAACTGCTGGCGATGATTGTCGATAATCATCCGGACATCCCGGTTGTTGTTGTCAGCGGGTTGAATCAGGTGGACACTGCCGTTCAGTGTATCAAACAGGGTGCGAGCGAATATTTCATAAAGACCGAAGAGACAGAACGCCTGGTTAACGGGATCCGGAAAACACTCACCTTGAAAAACCTGCAGGAAGAGAATGCCCTTCTCAGGGACCGTGTTCTTGAAGCCAAAGGTTATGATCAAAGTTTTTTCGACGAAATTGTTACAACCAACCGTGGCCTGCAATCTATCTTTCAGTACCTTGCCGCCATCAGTAGAAGCAGCGAGCCGATCCTGGTAACAGGTGAAAGCGGCGTCGGCAAGGAGCTGATTGCCCGGGCCATCCATGCCCTGGGCGGCGCTGACCGGCCGATGGTCTCGGTCAATGTCGCCGGACTGGACGACGCAGTTTTCTCTGACACCCTTTTCGGCCACACCCGGGGAGCGTTCTCCGGCGCCGAGAGCCCACGTGCGGGACTGATTGAAGAAGCGGAAGGGGGAACGCTTTTCCTTGACGAGATCGGCGACCTGAACCTGGCGTCACAGGTGAAGCTGCTGCGGCTTTTGCAGGAGGGGGAGTTCTTCCCGCTCGGGGCCGACCTGCCCAAACATGCCAAGGTCCGCATTGTTGTTGCCACCAATCAAGACCTTGGAAAACGACAACAGGAAGGCGACTTCCGAAAAGACCTGTTTTACCGACTGAGCTCTCACCATGTCCATATCCCGCCGTTGAGGGACAGATTGGAAGATATCCCCCTGTTGCTGGATCACTTTTTGGCCGAGGCGGCTGAGTCAATGCGGAAAAGGAAACCGGATATCCCCGAAGAGCTGATTCTGTTATTAATGAATTACCACTTTCCCGGCAATGTCAGGGAATTGCGCGCCATGATCTTCGATGCGCTTGGAGTTCATGGAGGCGGAACTCTTTCCATGTCGACCTTCCGCAACCGCGTCGGCCTGGAGAACGAGCAGCTCAGGCGACGAAATGCACCAGAGGAGACGATCTGCTTTGATCCCTCCAGACCGCTACCGACCATTGTCGAAGCAACAGAGGTGTTGGTAGACGAGGCCTTGAAACGCTCCAGAGGCAATCAAAGCATCGCATCGGGGATGCTGGGCATTTCCAGGCAGGCCCTGAATAAAAGACTGCAAAAAAACCGTAACCAAAATTATTGAAATCCTCTCATTTGTAGACAGCAACCCTGGTTACGGGTTAACTTTTATTACCTCCTGTAAGCTCCTGTTTAAT
This sequence comes from Geopsychrobacteraceae bacterium, assembly GCA_035267105.1. Taxonomy (GTDB): domain Bacteria; phylum Desulfobacterota; class Desulfuromonadia; order Desulfuromonadales; family Geopsychrobacteraceae; genus BM509. The sequence continues at coordinate 4,541 of DATFMC010000055.1, read as the reverse complement.
AAGCACTTTCTTAACGTCAGCCAAAAGTCGTCAACCTTGGTTGCACCCCCTCCCTTGAGACGTCTCTCGCCGTAAAAAAACCTAACTGTCTGGTTTTACTGATCTTATTTACCCCCCCCTGACATGGCATTGATCGTGCAATTTTCTATGGATCAGTGCAACATCGGGACAATGGCAACAACCGGCGTCAATTTTAAAATCCATTTTGCGGTTGCGGCCCCCCGGAAAAATCAGCGTCTGTGGAACTCTTCCGCAAATCGTTGGTCCGCGGGCGATGCACTGCTCGCTTCATAAAATCGCCGCTATCAGTTAATCAGTTTCTGGCATCACTGTTTTTTTGCCTTTTAGGATGTTTTCACATTAAAGAGACCGGAGGAACCAACATGCTCGACAATCTCAAGTTCAGGACAAAATTGTTTTTGGGAAACGGATTGATTCTTGGCCTGATGCTGATCGTTTCCATCGTCATCTACACCAGCATAAATTCACTTCTGGGGACCTTCCAATGGGTCAATCACACCCATGACGTCTTGGAGGTTGTTGAGGAGATAGAAATCTCTGCGCTCAACATGGAAACCGGGATGCGCGGTTATCTTCTGGCTGGAGAGGAAAACTTTCTCGAACCCTACCAGGCAGGCGTAGACAGGTTCAATGAACTGGTCGATCAGCTCTCCAAGACTGTCGATGACAACCCGGCCCAGGTTCAGTTACTGGCGGAGACCAGAGAAACCATCGACCAGTGGAAGACCAATGTCACTGAGCCGAACATTGAGCTTCGCCGAAAGATCGGCCATGCCGATACGATGAATGACCTGGCACATGTTATCCAGAAAGCTGAAGGCAAAAAATATTTTGATAAATTCCGCGCCCAGATGGCGACATTTATTGAGCGGGAAGAGGTCCTGCTGGAAAAACGTCAGGCAAAAGCCAAATCCTCAACCAACGTTAACGATCTGAGAGAACTGAACCGGTGGGTTACCCACACATATGAGGTTATTGCGACCGCAGAGGCGATCGTCTCTTCTGCCGTCGATATGGAAACCGGCGCCCGCGGCTTTTTACTCGCCGGTCATGATGAGTTTCTGGAGCCGTACGAAAACGGTCAGCAAAAATTCTCTAAACTGGTGGCCACCCTGTCCAAAACTGTCGATGACAACCCGGCCCAGGTCGCCTTGCTCGGCGAGGCCAAAGAGACGATCAACACCTGGAGGAACAGTGTTGTGGAGAAGCAGCTTGAATTACGTCGCAGCATCGGTGACGCCAAAACCATGGACGATATGGCCGACCTGATCGCCGAAGCCAGGGGCAAGGTCTTCTTTGACAAGTTCCGCGGCCAGATCCAAACCTTCAAAGAAAGAGAACAAAAGCTGATGGGCGAGCGGATGCTCGCCATGGAATCAACCTCGGACACAGCGGTTAACACTTCGGTTTTCGGTACCTTGCTGGCCATTATTATCGGCATCGGTATCGTTATCTTCCTGACCCGCAGCCTGATGAAGCAGTTGGGCGGGGAACCGGCCTATATCGCCGAAATCGCAAAAAGCGTGGCCGCGGGCGATCTCAGCCTCGAACTGAAAAACGATGGCAAAGACGTTGGTGTCTTTGCCGAGATGAAAGGGATGATGAGCGCCCTGAGAAACAAGGAACGGATGGCTCAGCAGATCGCTGACGGCGACCTGACAACCGACATTTCGCTGGCCTCGGACAAAGATCAGCTGGGCAGCGCATTGCAGACCATGGTGGCCAAACTGGGTGAGGTCATTGGTCAGGTTCGTGCCGCCGTTGAGAACGTAACCTCCGGCTCATTGGCTCTGAGCTCTTCATCCGGTCAGTTATCACAGGGTGCCTCGGAGCAGGCGTCTTCAGCCGAAGAAGCCTCGGCATCGATCGAAGAGATGACCGCCAACATCCGCCAGAACGCCGACAACGCGCAAAAAACCGAGGGGATCGCTCTCAAGGCTGCCAAGGATGCTGAAGAGGGTGGCACGGCGGTAGAAGAGACCCTGACCGCCATGAAAGAGATCGCCAACAAGATCTCGATCGTGGAAGAGATCTCGCGACAAACCAACCTGCTGGCGCTGAATGCGGCGATCGAAGCGGCGCGGGCCGGCGAACATGGCAAAGGGTTCGCAGTTGTTGCCGCTGAAGTTCGCAAACTGGCCGAACGCAGCCAGATCGCAGCAGGTGAAATCAGCAGCCTGTCGATCTCCAGTGTCGATGTGGCGGAAAAAGCCGGCAAGTTGCTGGGCGTGATCGTTCCGAATATTCGTCAAACAGCAGAACTGGTCCAGGAAATCAGCGCCTCCAGCAAAGAGCAGGATTCCGGAGCCGACCAGATTGCCAAATCGATTCAGCAGCTCGACATGGTCATCCAGCAGAATGCTTCTTCCTCCGAGGAGATGGCGTCGACGGCCGAAGAACTCTCATCTCAGGCAGAATCCCTCGAAGAGCTTGTTTCTTTCTTCAAGGTTGAATCGAACCGTGCCGCACACTCCCGAATCGGCCATGAGCTTAAAAAGGTAACCAGCATCTCCCGGCCAGCCCCTTATGCACAAGAAAAAACCGGCAGCGACAAACCGCAGAAGGTTATCGCCGCTGTGCCGAAAGACGCTTCCGGCAAAGGCGCCGACATCGACATGAAAACGGGAACAGATACGCTGGACAATGAGTTCGAACAGTTCTAGGGATTGAGGGAGAAATACAATGGAATATCTGACATTCAAGCTGGATGACGACAAATTTGCTGTCGACGTGCAGAAAACCAGGGAAATTGTTGACCTGCGTGATGTGACCAAGGTTCCACAAAGCCCTGAGTTCATGCTCGGTGTGATCAACCTGCGCGGCAGCGTGGTTCCGGTTATCGATCTGCGCCTTAAATTCGGGATTCAGAAGGCGGAGTCGACCCAGGCCACCAGCATTGTCGTCATGGACGTCCTCGTCGACGAGGAGACCATTATTGTCGGGTGCGTGGTCGATTCGGTAGAAGAGGTCATGGAGCTTGACAGCAGCCAGATCGAGCCGGCACCAAGAATCGGAGCCCGCCTGAATACCGATTTTATTAAAGGGATGGGCAAACAGGGCGATCAGTTCCTGATCATTCTCGATATCGACCGGGTGTTCTCCTCGAACGAATTGCTGCTGGTTCAGGACGTGGTCGAAGCCTCATGACCTGTTTGTAGCCGGAATTCCTGCAAGCGGATTTAAATTCTTAATAAAAAAAGGCCTTCATTTAGAGTCCCCCGGCAAAGCCGGGGGATTACTTTGTTGTATTTATTGGAGGCCGCGGGTAATAGATCATTAGTTTTGTCAACTTATGTCGTCTGTCAATGCTTTGTAACCCTCGAAAATTACAAGGCAACCCCACTCATCGAGCGGAAAAGAGACGTCCTAAAATGATACGTTCATTCACCAAAAGCTATGAGCGCCTCTTGCTGGGACTTTTCGCCCTGGGTCCGATGTTGGGTATCGTCTATCTGGAAAGGTTCCAGAACTCCGCTTTGCGATTTGAAAGCCATGCCATTCATGAAATGGCTATTGGTGTCGCGATCCTTCAAGGCGGCCTGGTTGCAACCGTCACCTGGCGCTGCTATAAAGCTTCGGGTGAGACCTTCCTGTACTGGCTGGCTTTGGGATTTCTGGGTTTCACTCTCGTCTATCTGCCGCACGGCGTCTTTACCCGTTTCGCTCATCATAATATCTGGTTTTTCCTGCTCTACGGACCGATGTCCAGAATTGTTATGTGTGGTCTGCTGTTCTGCGGACTTCTCACCTACGGTCGACCCTCTGAGTCACAAGAGCAGCGAAAAGGAGGAAAAGCCCTCCTTGTTTGGACAGCAATTTTTCTCACGATCGATCTAATCGTAGGTATTCTGGCCTGGTCGCCGATTGCTGGCAACCCGCTGGTGCGCATGATCCTGGAAGGTGGCGCTCTGGCTCTGGCTATCGCCGGGATTGTCTTACTCCTGGCGCGACGAATCCAGTCGCCGCTGATGACCATCTACGCCATGTCACTGGCAATTTTTGCTCAATCTTCCGTTTCGTTTTTCTATGGTCGACCATGGAATCATCAGTGGTGGCTCGCTCATCTGATCTTCGCTGCCGGGTTCCTGCTTCTGAGTTTCGGCGTGGTCAGAGCTTTTCATACCACCCGCGCTTTCTCTGCCGTATACAGCCAGGAAGAGATGATGCAACAGCTAACCCAGGCAAAAAAGCAGACAGAAATTGCTCTACAGCAGGTGCAGCACGCCAACCATGAACTGCAAAGGCTGGCAGCAACCGATCCTTTAACCGGGGCCGCCAACCGGCGTCATTTCGAAGAGCGCATTCAGGCCGAAATCAGCCGGACGCAGAGACAGGATTTAGCGCTGTCAGTGTTGGCCATGGATCTGGATCATTTCAAGTCGATCAATGACCGTTATGGCCACCACGCCGGGGATGAGGTGCTCAAAGCTTTTGTCACCGGGATCAGAGGTGGATTGCGGCCGGTTGATCTGGTCGGTCGTTTTGGTGGTGAGGAATTCATGGTCCTTCTGCCGGGCCCG